>JAILZY010000024.1 GCA_023512255.1 bacterium
TAACTTTCTTCTCTCTTTATTTTCTCTCCTCCCCTTTATATTTTCAACATTATTTTTTCAACATGGGGAACATCTGTTGGTTGGCATGAATATTGATAATCACGTCAATAAACATATTTTTATGGTAAACTGAACACAATATCGAAATAAACCATAAATTTTCGCCAAAATAGCTAATCAAAAATCATGCCTGGAAAAACCAAACTTGAAGCACTATAGTTCTCTTTATTTTCTTTTAGTTCTCTTTATTTTCTTTTCATCCTGACTACACTTTCCACATGGTGGGTTTGAGGAAACATGTCAATCGGCTGAACCTCCTCAACCCGATACCCTAGGGTAGTCAAAATTCCTATATCTCTGGCCAGGGTCGAAGGGTTACAGGAAACATAGATAATGTGCTGAACGCCGAGTTGGGGAATGTATTCCAGAATCTCCTGACAGCCGCAGCGGGGAGGGTCCATTAGAATGAGATCAAAGGATCGGCTGGCGCGGAGCAAAAATTTTATCCCTTTCAAATCGCTTTTGCTGAACAGTTGAATATTATTGAGGCCATGAGTCCAGACACTTTTGCGGGCAAGATCGACACTGGCTGGACAACTTTCAATGCCGATTACCTCCCTGGCCACTCGTGAGATAGGCAAAGTAAAATTGCCTGCCCCGCAGTGCAATTCAAGAATATTAACTCTCTTTCCTCCGGTTGCCTGAGCAATCTTATCAAGCACTGTCTGAACCAATACCTTGTTTCCTTCGCAATTGACCTGAATGAAGGTTTCAGGGCCAATAAATAAATTATAGCCAACTGTTGGATATAGAAGTTGTTGTCCGCCTAAAACCAAGGTCTTCGCCTTTTTATACTCCTCGGTCCTCAAGAGAGCGCCGACTATCTCCTCTGGCATCATCGCCTTAATCTGCTCATAGAGCCTCTTTTGATCCGGCTCATCACCCCGCTTGAAGTGAAATACCAGAAGGAGCCTCTCTCCCTGGCCATCTACGGTGAGATCGATCCCCTGAATAAATCGGTTATCGAAGTGGGAAAATAGCTCCCTCATCCGGCCCAGGAAGACATTGATCAGAGGGTGGGCCAGATGACAGGTTTTCATCTCGATCAACTCATGGGTTCTTTCCCGATAGAGCCCGATATGTGGGGTGCGGTCCCGATGATTCACGCTGAACTGCATGCGGTGTCGATAGTAAAACTCAGAAGGAGAGGGGATGATCGGCTGTAGAATCTGATCCAGGTGATGCTCGCTCAGCTTCCCTTCCCTCACCAGAGCCTGTTGCACAATTCGCATTTTAGCCTGCAGTTGCTCGCTATAGCTGATATGCTGCCATTGGCAGCCTCCGCATCTTCCGAACACTTCGCACACCGGTTGAACCCGTGAGGGTGAGGGCTCAACGATATCAACGAGTTCAGCCCTAGCATAGTCGTGGTTCACCGAGCTGATTCGAACCTGCAAACGATCTTGTGGAGCAGACAGGGGCACAAAAACAACTTGGCCATCAATCCGACCAAGTCCATCTCCACCATAAACCAGGGTGTCAATAGTCAGTTCTTTGATTTCTCCAACGTTCATAAAAATAAAAACCTGCTCGTCTTAGTGGTCTTTTCGCCAAGCGCGAGAGCAGATCCAATTACCCGATCAATTGTAGGGGCTGTAGGAGTGTGGACCTTGTGTTTGCCCAAATTGCGCACTTTGTTAGCGAAAAAACCACATTTAAGTGCTCAAAGGGTATAAGTAGCTTAAAACTCTATCATAATATAAAAATTCGATTTCGGCAACCCTATTTCAAGCGAAAAAACAACAGGCTAACAAGCCACTGAATCAAGATAGGGGATAGAGATAAAAGGATAAAATCAAGGAGAGAAAAGCTTGTGGGGTAGAAATTTGCGGAGTAGAAATTGAGAAAAATAATCGAGGCTGATCAGTCATCAAATACCTCACTCAGGGGAACTTTCAGGCCTTCGATCTGTCGGGATTCTAGGCTGTCTTGTTCCAGGTATGTACCTTGGTGTTTATACCCACCGCCCTGCATGATGTATACTTCCACCTTCTTTATCTCCGGATTCACAATCCAGTACTCTCTAACGGCAAAGTGCTCATAGAGCTGTTTCTTTTTCTTAATATCCACCTCAGCATTATGAGGAGAGAGAATCTCGACAATCAGATCAGGGACGCCAAAGATCCCATTTTCCTTGATGATCTCACACCTTTTTCGAGCAACATAAACCAGATCGGGCTGGACGACATTCAGGCGGTCAAGGATCAGATCGATGGGAGCGTAGTAGACTTCTCCAAGCTTATTTTTGCGCACATAATTCCAGATATAAAGAGCAAGGTTTCTGGATATCTTCTGATGTTTTGGTGAAGGGGCAGGAGACATAACTAATCCACCTCCTATGATCTCATAGATTTTGCCGTCGCTTGGAAGGTTAAGGTAGTCCTCATAGGTCCAGATATCATCTTCATAGAGAGGCTCACTTTTGTTGGGAATAGTAGCCATGCTTTTCTCCTTCATGATATCTCCTTAAAGATATTAACTTTTTAACTCTCTTGTTCAGCTGCTTTTTCATTCTCATTCAACCTCTTTTATGCTCCATGCCCATTTCCATGATCGCCTATTCCATGATCTATGATAGATGACCATTAGGAGATTGTCAAAAGGAAATTGATTCTGGCCCGCATGGCTTTAGAGGAGAGCCGCACCTGGCTAGTTTATGAGGTCAAAATTGATCCCGGCCCGCATGGCTGTAGAAAGATATGGGGCTTTCAGGAAGGATATAGGAAGAAAGATAGGCAAGATAGGAACCTAATTAGTGGCCTTGTGTGTTTTGATTAAGGGGCTAGGCCATCAGGGAGGCTGGTGCTCTCGCCCAATCCCCTGATGGCCTATTGAGTCAGGCTTTGTTTTTGCCACTTCGTAAGGGATGAGTCTTTTTTTCAGATCAGGAAGAACTATTCAATCTCAATTAGTTGAATATCAAAGATTAGGTCTTTTCCTGCCAGCGGATGATTTGCATCCAGGGTTACTCGGGAGTCGTGGATCTCGGTTACCGTCACATCAGTTATCAGTCCATTAGCCTGACGGATTTGGAGCTGCTGGCCAATTTCCGGTTCTAATCCCGGCGGAAACTGGCTTCGATCAACATCAAGTACCATATCATCCCGGTGAGGGCCGTAGGCTTGTTCTGCCGAAATCTGTTCGGTTTTCGACTCTCCGGGGTGCATACCGATAACTGCCTTTTCAAAGCCTGGGATGAGCAGCCCTTCACCGATGGTAAATTCCAAAGGCTCACGCATGATCGAGGAATCAAACACCGTACCGTCCACAAATCTAGCTGTATAATGGACCTTTACGGTATCGCCCTCTTTAGCCTGTAATTGCGGGTTCATATTTTGATTGGCGCGTGCCATAATTTACACCTCCTTAGGGTTAAACGGCTCGTCCAAGAGCCGCAAAGGGTGTGTCTTTCATCCGGCAAGAAGCGTTTTCTTTGCCTCTCCAAGCCGGCTATACTTTCTCACCCTCATCAGCTTCTCCATCGGACATCTTGTCCGAAGATCGCCATTCTCTGTGGAGAATTTTTAGCCATAATTTTTTGAGATTCAATATGTTTCAAAAAGACATAATGTAGCCCCCCGATCTTTCAAAATGTTCCTGACTAGTGTGATCCTGACTCACAGCCTCTTTATTTGATCCTGACTCAACTCCTCTTTTGTATGATCCTGACTCGCTGCCTCTCAAGGTATGGCACTGATTCGCTCGGCTAGCCTCGTATAGCGCCGCTGAACCTTATTGTTTTTGACCGCTATGGCCAGAGCCTTCGGGGTGCCGATCAGCACAACGAGTTTTCTGGCCCGGGTTACAGCCGTATAGAGGAGATTTCGCTGCAAGAGCATGTAGTGCTGAGTTACAATTGGCATGACGATGGCTGGATATTCACTCCCTTGGGCCTTGTGAACAGAAACCGCATAGGCCAAAGCCAGCTCATCAACCTCAAGAAAATCATAGGCCACCTCCCGACCATCAAAATTAACCCTCACCTGCTGGTTTTCTAGATCTAGGCCGCAGATGCGGCCAATATCCCCGTTGAAGACCTCTTTGTCATAATTGTTGCGAATCTGCATCACCTTATCGTTTAGCTTGAAGACTCGCCCCCCTCTAGCCACCTCCCGTTGGCTACTATTAAGCTCTCTTTGCAGCTCGGCGTTTAGATTGGCTGCACCCAGAATCCCCTTATGCATCGGCGTAAGCACCTGAACCTCTGAGATAGGATCAAAGCCAAACCGTTTGGGAATCCGCTCCTTGACTAGCTCAAGGATTCGAGTCAAAATATCTTGTGGCTCCTCATCCTGAATAAAGTAAAAATCAAGCAACTTTCCTGCCCGCGACTGCCCATTCTTTGGCATTTGCCCCTGGTTGATAAGGTGGGCATTGACTACGATCAGGCTCTCACGGGCCTGCCTGAATATTTCATTGAGCTCGACCACCTTTATTCTGCCTGAGGCGATCAGATCTTTGAGGACATTGCCAGCACCGACCGAGGGAAGCTGGTGGATATCACCGACCAGAATCAGGGTAGCAGACAGGGGAGTGGCCTTCAGGAGATGATACATCAGAACAGTATCGATCATCGATACCTCATCCACAATCAACACATCGGTTTTAAGCGGGGTTTCATCGTCTTTTTTAAACCTGCCGCTCGTGGGCTGAAATTCCAGGAGCCGGTGAATGGTCTTGGCTTCACGACCAGTGGTCTCAGCCAACCGTTTAGCGGCCCGGCCAGTCGGGGCAGTGAGTATAACCTGTCGACCGAGCTTTTCATAGAGGCTGATAATGGCCTTGACGATGGTGGTCTTGCCAGTGCCGGGGCCGCCAGTGAGGATCATGACCTTTTCTTCAATCGCCGCCCTGATGGCCTCGATCTGCTTTTCAGCCATGGTTATCCCAAGCTGATCCTGAACCCACAAAATGGCCTTAGTGAGATCAATTGGCCGCAGATACTTTGGCATTCTGAGCAAACTGTGAAACCTCTTGGCAATGCCCTGCTCACAGGTGTGGAACTTGGTCAGATAGACGGCTTTATTATTCTCGCGGAAAGTTTCCACATCGGGGTTGAGATCTTCAATCACGATCCGGTTTTGAAGAGCAATAGAGGCTAGGGCTCGGCTGATCCCCTCCCGGTCGATATTGAGCATTTCTGCACACTTTTCGATCAGCGGCTCATAAGGGTAGTAGACATGTCCCTCATCGGCTAGCTCGTTCAGAACGTACAAGATTCCGGCCTCGGCCCGCAAGGGCGAATCTTTCGGTATACCCACAGATTCGGCGATTCGGTCAGCGGTCAGAAAGCCAATGCCGAAGATATCAGTCGCCAGCCGATAGGGGTTGTTCTTGACCACGCTGATCGACTCCTGACCATACTGCTTATAGATCTTAGCCGCATAGGTAGGACTTACGCCCTTGTCCTGGAGGAAAATCATGACCTGCCTGATTTCTTTTTGCTCAGCCCAGGCCGTGCGGATCATTTCCAGGCGAGCAGAGCCAATGCCAGAAACCTCAGTCAGCCTGCCGATCTGGTGTTCAATAATCTCAAGCGTCTCGGCTCCGAACTTGGCCACGATGCGCCTGGCCATCATTGGACCTATCCCTTTGATAAGACCTGAGCCAAGATATTTTTCAATCCCATGAGCAGTAGCCGGAGTAATGGTTTCGTATTTGACCACCCTAAACTGCGGCCCAAATTTGGGGTGGTTTATCCACTCGCCGAGGAGCTTAACCATCTCACCAGGATACAGGGCGGGGAAATTGCCAACTACGGTTACCACATCCCGCTTGCCCGGTATGGAGAGCCTGGCCACAGTATAATGGTTTTCCTCATTGACATAGGTTATACGCTCGATCTGTCCTTTAATCTCCACCAGGGGCATTGACCTTGCACCTTAATCCTTAATCATAGCCTTTTATCATCATAAATGAAGACAGCAACCCTCATAATAAAGACAGCACACTATAAAGACAGCACACTCTAATAATAAAAACAAGTACACTGCCGCTCCTCAGGACTCTCCCATAGTATACGCTTTTGGAATATTTTTCAATAGGATATTCAGCGAAAACTTGCCGACCAGGTAAACAAAGGGATGAGCGGATGTTTCCCAACGGCCACCCGATGAGGCAGGGTGATGAAAAAAAGCGAATCGAGCTGGCCGCAGCCGACAACATCCCCTCCGATGGGAGAGGGTTGATTATGGGCAATTAGGCCTCTGGTAAAACATCCCCTAACCATCGCCCCCACCCCCCGATGGAGGGGCAAGCAGACAACAGGAGCGACAAGGTGAGAATGGCAGCCTCCTAGATAGGGTTGGCAAGCGGCAGGCGCTGGCGCAGTGGCTGGCTGGCGCAAGGCAGCCCCCTAGATGGGGAGGGCAAGCACGGCAAGCTCTTAATCGCTGGGGATTGCTGTGCACCACATCCTCGATTGATGAGCAAGCAAGGGGAGAGTGAGGCAGCTTATCTAGTTGATTTTTTAAAAAAATCACAGGAGGTATTTCATTATGGAAAATTTAGCCAGAAAGAGCTTATTGTTATTTTCTTTTTTCTTGATATTGATTTGCAGTCTGACCGCGGCCCAGGCCAATAATCTGCCTTATCAGGCTGCAGCAGATGGCTCCCCACCAGCCAAGAGTCAGAAGATCATCCACGGGAAGCTTAACGACGGCAGCGATAGTTCCCCACCAGTCAAGATTCAGGACAGGATAAAAAAGACGCCTTCATCGATCATCGCCGCTGATTTTGATCGGGATAGAAATATTGATCTTGCGGCCACTGCTGAAGAATATGCCAGTGTTGCTATTCTTCTTGGCCGAGGCGATGGCACCTTCAATGAGGCGGTCTACTATCCAGTTGGGAATGAGCCCTCCTCGATTATTTCGGCTGATTTTAACCGGGATGCCAGGGTAGATTTAGCCGTAGCCAATGAGGACTCAGGCACGGTCTCTATTCTTCTTGGCCGAGGCGATGGCACCTTCAATGAGGCGCTCCACTATCCAGTTGGGAATGAGCCCTCCTCGATTATCTTGGCTGATTTTAACCGGGATGCCAGGGTAGATCTAGCCGTAGCCAATGAGGACTCAGGCATGGTCTCTATTCTCCTTGGCCGAGGCGATGGCACCTTCGATAGCCCCAAAAACCATGATTCTGATTTCCGACCCCACAAGCCTTAAGACCTATCCCAAGGCACAGGCTGCCAGGGAGCGGCTAAATCTGATTATCCGGCAATAGGGTTTAAGTGGTTCTTTCGCTAACAAAATGCACCGCTTGGGCGGACACTCCTTGTGTCCGCCCCTACAATTGATTGGGCAATTGTATCTGCTTTTGCACTCGCTCTTATTTATTAGCTACCATTAAAAGACATAATCCTAATAAGAGTTAAGCCCCTTCGAGGGTTTATGGTTGTTCTGATATAGGGTTTATGGTGTCTGATCTGATATATAAGAGCTTTTGCACTTAGTGATAGAATCATCTAATTGGTCTTTTCGCTAATAAAGTGCGCAAGCTGCGGCGGGCACAAGGTCTGTCGTCCCTACAATTGATAGCGTAATTGATCCGCTGTGCAGTTGTGTTCCGTACTTAGCGAAAGAACCATTTAAATCTATCGGGCTAGTTGTGCATGGGGAGCTTGCACTTAGGCAAGCATCCATGGCGCTTTCGCTTTAATCAGGCTGGTTGTGCGTGTCGTTGAGGCTTGCGAAAAGGGCAGCCATGAATTCAAAACCCCGGTGCAGACTCGGTGCAGAGAGGATGTTAAGTATTTACCCACGCAGGGGAAAACTCTATGAGGACTGAGGACTCAGGACTGCGTAATGAGGACTATTTATCCATGCAGTGGAAGACTCTATAAAATCAGCGAATACTTCCTATTCTACACTTTTGCAGAAATTTCTTAACGCCTTGAAATCTTTAAAAATTACTCTAATAGAAAATCCAGTAAAATCAAGGGGTCGGAAAAAAGTGCAAAAGCATAGTTCCTATTCTGCTTATAATATTTACCCACGCAGGGGAAAACTCTATGCCACGTATGAGTAGTGATTTGCGGGGCCATGAGGCACACTTTGAGCCTTTTTTTGGCTTTTTCATTGCGCTCCATGAGGGCGATGTGTGAGGTTTAGTTTACAGTCTGGCGCTTACTTTGGAGAGTTAGCTTACAGTCAAACCTGGATAGAAAATAACATAATAAACTGGGGATTACTCTATATAACTCTTTGATATCTAATTAAATAATTTTTTAGTTACCCTAATCGGCATAATTTTTGCTCCATCCAGTTACCCGTCAGAATGATCATTCCTCGAGTATTTTTTTGATTTATGCTTTTTGGGAGGATGTCGCCTTATGTAACAGCCCAGCTTCTCATTCTGTAGAATCTTGTCATTATGTAGAATCTTGCTTTCGGTTAGCGGAAGACCGAAAGGGCATTAATCAACAAGATCAACATCATAGGGTATATATTATTTTGAGGAGGGTCTAGGTAATGGAAAATACAATGAGTATAAAACAGTAGCAGTATCATATGGGCATTAATATGGGCCACGATCGCTCGGTGGCCATAGTCAAAAATGGTGAGATCGTTGTGGCCATCGAGCAGGAGCGGCTTGATCGCAACAAACACAGCGTCGGCTATATGCTCCAGTCACAGGCGGCCTCTCAGGTTCAGGTTCCGATGGAATCGATCCGATACTGTCTTGAGGCCTGCGGCATCACCTGGAAGGATATCGCCTCGGTTACTGCCAATATGCCTGGTCGTGATTTTGCTCCTAATATTCTCCGGGCCCAATTTCCAGGTGAGGATATTGTCGCCAAAGTGAAGAAGATTCCAAGCCATCACTTGGCTCACGCTTACTCAGCCTACTGGCCGTCAGGCTTTGATAAGGCTCTAATTTTAGTTGTTGACGCCACTGGTAGTACGGATGATAACCATCTTACAGAATCCTACACGCTTTATATCGGCGAGGGAGATAAGATTTCCACTCTCCATGCCGAGAAGGTCATCTCACACCTTGCTCCCTTGTCCACCCTAGGTTTTATTTATGAATATATTACCCGCAAAGCTGGCTTTTGCACCAAGGTCGGCCCATCTTTGCAGATTGCCGAAGCTGGCAAACTGATGGGGCTTGCTCCCTATGGAGGTGAGCAGAGCAATTTCAATCGCTGGATTGGCACCAGGGAAGGCTCCTATAGTCTTGACATCTCAGCTTATGATATCTTTCTGGAAGTTGCCGCTCTTGAGAAACGCTATGATACTGGTGAGGGGAAACCCTACCTTCGGCCATATCTGGTTGACCTTGCTTACAAGGTTCAGAAAGAGCTCGAGGAGGCCCTCCTCCATGTGGTTGGGCTGGCCATGGAGCGCACCGGACTTCGCAAGCTCTGCATAGCCGGTGGAGTTGGGTTAAATTCCGTGGCCAACTATAAGCTCCTGCGCCAGCTCAACCTAGATGATATTTTCATTTTCCCCGCGGCTGGAGACAGCGGCATAGCCGCAGGCTGTGCCCTATGGGCTTATCATACCATTGAGGGCGGCCGAGAGCGCCACCGCTTGCGCCGAGCAACCCTTGGCCGAACCTACAGCCTCGATGAGGTCAAGGAGGCACTCAAGAAATTCGATCCCCTAATTGAGGTTGAAGAGCTCACCGACTCCGAAATGCTCGAGCGCAGCGCCGAGGCTCTAGCCAATGGGCACATTGTCTGCCGGTTTGAGGGTGGCTCAGAATACGGCCCCCGCGCCCTTGGACATCGCTCAATTATGGTTGATCCTACCTTTAAGAGAATGAAGGATATTCTAAATGCTCGGGTCAAACACCGCGAGGCCTTCAGACCCTTTGCTCCGGTTATTCCGGTGGAAGACATCGACAAGGTCTTTGAGCAGAATGTGGCTTCACCATTCATGCTGCTCGTTCCTCAGATCCGAAAGGAATACCATGAGATCATTCCCGCGGTAACTCACTACGATGGCACGGGTCGAATCCAGACAGCTACCAAGGAAGATAACCCTTACTTCTATCATCTCTGCCATAAGTTGGTTGAGAAGCGACAAGGCCCGCCAGTACTGCTAAATACCAGTTTCAACGTGGCTGGCCAGCCGATTGTGGAAACACCGCAGGAGGCGATCGAGACCTTCCTGTCAACCGACATTGATTATCTGTCAATCGAAAACTTCTGGGTTTCAAAGCGGAATGTGCCGGTGTTGTCATATGAGGAAAATGAAAAACGGGTAGCTCCATCTGCCCTGCCTCATGGCCTTCCCCCTGATCAGCCAAGTGTCAACGATATGATGAGAAAACTTGACCGGGCCTTGTTTTTCGGAGAAACCGAGGGCTGTCCCTGGTCATTTGAGGAATTGCAAAAGCTATCTTCTCAGGGTGGGTTGTTTAAGGAGACAAGCCGTCTCTTTCCCGAAACTCCATTTTACGGCCCCTTGCGCACCCAGCTTTCACCTAATGTTGTTCTCCTCCTCGATCCTCTGGGCAAGTCCACAATCGTCGATCTCTCTCGGCCTTCCCTAAAGCCCTTCTCATATACCTTTGATGAGATAAAATTGCTGCTAACGGTTCTCAATGCACCAAGGGAAGAGTGGGACAAGCTGAGAATCGATCTGCACATGACTACCTTCGAATTTGACCAGCGCGTTAAGTGGGCCATGCAGCAGCTCGATTTTCTATAACCTCAAACCCGCTATGGTCACAGTTCAGAAGGAGAGCAAGGAGATTAAACCGCAGCCGGCTAGCCCAGACCTAACCCTGGCTGATTTTGAGGATGAAAGCTTTACCTCAGCAACTTCAATCCTGATGGATTTTAACCAGATTTTGAGCCGGGCGGAGTATACCGAGAGCAAGATTTGTTCCCTGCTCAAGATTAACTCACTCCAAGAGATCGAGCCGACCTACATGACTTATTATGACAAATACCTTCTCCCCCAGTCTGATCTGGCAGATCTGATTCGAATCTTTCTGCTTCGCTCATCACTTTCAGAGCATAGGCTCAGGGAGCTTCTGGGCGATAAGGTTTTCTCAACCTTGACCGAGCTTGGAATCCTGATCCGCCGGGGTGAGGCTTGGGCATCGCGGGTAGACATTTTCTGTGCCGATGGGCTGTATCTGGCTACTGATCATCGGTTTATGTTTTTGCCGGAAGACCGAATCGGCGAAAGTCCGGTCATGTACATCGGCATGGACAGTATGGGTTTGGTCCATACCGCGCCCCGCTATCGAGCCGAGCAACTTCTGGATCTTTGCTGCGGCAGCGGCATTCAGGGGCTGGTCGCCAGCCGTTATGCCAGACATGTTACCGGAGTGGATATCAATCCGCGCAGTATCCGCTTCTCAAGGTTTAACGCCCAGTTGAACGGCATTCGCAACATCCGCTTCTATCTTGGAGACCTATATGAGCCGGTCAAGGGGAGAAAGTTTGATACCATTCTGGCCAACCCTCCCTTTGTACCAAGTCCCAAAAGTGAGTACCGGTTCCGGGACGGCGGAAAGAGCGGTGAAGAGATCCTGCGTCGAATAATCAGGGAAAGTGCCGATCATCTTGCTCCAGAAGGCAGGCTGTTCATCGTTACCGACCTGGTCGATGTTCACAACTATGAGGCGAAACTGAATAACTGGTGGACAGACGGTCCAGCTCATAAGCTGGTTCTGCAAACCGCTGACCGCAATGATATTCTCTTTTCAGAACCTCACAGTCATCGACCTTTTGGCCAGAGCTTCGAGGAATACGTGGCCGAGCTCGAGCAGTGGATCCGCAACTTCCATGAAGTGGGCATCTCTAGTGTCAATTTCGGCTATGTCATGATTTGTCGCCTCCTGCCAGGCAAGAGAGGCTCATACTACAACCGCACCATTCATAATCCATCCACTCCAATTCATCAGCAGGTGAAGGAATATTTCAGACAGCGGGAGCTGCTTGAAAACCCACAGGCAAACGGCGATAAATTCCTGGTTCTCTCACGGGATATCTACTTCAGAACCGAGGTCAATCACGATATCTCCAGTCGCAAGATCGAGCTTTTCGCACCGAATAATCCCTACTACACTACCTACAGGATTACAGATGCGGTTTATCGGATGCTTCAGGATATTGACACCATTCAACCGCGGCTGAGCGAATTTCTGACTCCGGTTAATCAGAAGTGGGTATACGATCTGATCTATAAGGGGATTCTCACCCTGCGCGATGAGCGGATAGTTAATGATAATTTCCGACCAAAGGCTGTGGCTAATACTGATATGGCTATCTTGGAATTACAGAGCAAGACCACGCCAACCTGCCTCTCTTCCTATCTGGTAGCAGGATGATAAGGTAGGCGGAGCAATCGGTGGCTAGATTTGATTTGGCCACCGGTTTAAGAAGTGTGTTTTACCTAATCTGCTAATCATCAACTTAAGGGCACCCCTAATCTCTCAATCAGATGGGGGTGCCCTTTTTGTCTTCATGGCCGTCTTCATGGCCTTGTGATTTTTTTTATTTTGAACTGATAATTTTCTTACCAAGCTGACGATTTTTTTTATATAATTACGTAAATCAAAGGCCAATCAATACCACCAAATTCTGATTCTCAAATGGAGAAGGAAAAAAGGAGAAACACAGCATGGAGAAATTTGCAAGAGCTTTTGAGAGAAAAAAAACGAATCATATGATGGCTATGTTTCTGACGGGGGCTCTGATCTTTTTCCCAGCGGCAGGTTCAACTCAAAGCCAGAGTACGGGGACCAAGATCCCCACAGAAGTTGTTATGAAGGTTCCGTCAGGGGTGAAGAACCGAAAGGCGCCTGTCTATTTTCCCCACGCACCCCATAGAGATTTTGATTGTACCCTTTGCCATCACAACGCTTATGAAACTTTGGTCATGAATAAATGTTCGACAGAGGGCTGCCATTCTAATACTCAAAAGAGAGAGGGGACCGACTCCTTCTATGCTGCCTTCCACGGTATGTTTGAAGAGCACAACCGCAGCTGTCTCGACTGCCACAAAAGCGGGGGTAGGGGGCCAATTGCCTGCAAGGGATGTCATCAGCAGCGGTGAAAAATCACCTGATAAGTAGGTTCTCTCCTCATCAAGTCTACTGAATTGATAATTTTTTAGCACTGCACCTACACCAGATGTGTTGATGAGAAGGACTTTGGCTGTTTTTTAGAGCAGGCGATAATTAAGTAGAGAAAATTTTCCATAAGTATTGGCCTGATATCACGCCTAGTAAGGATGATGATGAGGGATAAGGGAAGATACATTTTGCCCTCTCCTCCTGATAAGGAAACCAAAGACCTTTGGCGACTATAAGAATCTAAAACCTGAGCTCGGATCTTGGTGAGCCGCTTTCCTTCACTTTAAAAGCTCTCGTCAGTCAATTTTATTTTCATAAAATACTCACTATTTATAAAATTTCAACGCTCTTATTTATTAGCTACCATTAAGAGACATAACCTTATAAGAGACATAACCCTAAAGCCCCGTGATGAGGGTTTATGGTGTGTACTATTTAAGTAAGAGCGAGTTTCAAAAATAAGAGCGAATTTCAAAAAAGATAAAAGATCCGATCATAAGTGGGCCAGAAGGGGGAAAAATTATGTGTGAATTCTTCACCGCCATAATCACCAAAGATGGCATTATCTATGATGCCGACACTGATAGCCACGAGGATTTGCTAGAGAAATCAGGAATGCGAGACAGTAGCCTGAATCCGAATTTTGTGAGGATCGAACTCTTGCCTAAAGATAAAAATATCTTTAATCAAAAATCCAGCAATTGGTATTTGAAGGTTGATCAGGATCTCATTCCTAAGTGGTTTGACAAAAAAACAGCGGAAAAAAGAGCAAAAGAGGCGCTCGCTAAACTTTGGCAGGAGAGATTCATTATTGATAATCCTAATTGGCAGATAAGAAGAGACCAGCGGCTGTTTGTTAATAACTCAAAGGTTAAGATTTTCGATAGCCGACAGCAGAGCTTTTCAGGGCCACCCTTTAGGCTGCTGAAATTAAGAGCAACACTTGCGGCTCTGTCATCAATGGCTTGGCCACACTCCTGGCAGCTAATCCCTTTATATAGGAACCGCAGCATCTTCTCTGGCAACTCATTCATAGTGCTGTATGGTAACTCATCAGGTCTATTTCGTGGCAGTGCCTCAGGTGAGCTCTACGATAACTCATCAGCTATTCTGTGCGATAATTCCTTGGCTATATTGTATGATCAGGCAAAAGCCGTTCTGTTCGACAACTCATCAGCCGTAATCCTCAGCAAGTATGCTCAGGTGGAAGACAACAGTCATGGCCGCGCCTATGTTAAAGATTTAACGGACAATCCCGGCTGGGCGGAAAACTTAAGCTGGAATCTTGATCCGATCGGCGTGCAGAGAATCGTCTACCGATTGAGTATGATCCTTCGTGAAAAGGAAAGAGAGATGAGGGAGATTATCAATTATTATGAAGGCCAGTTAAGTGATGAGCGGAAAATTTTAGCTTATTATGAAAATCAGCTCAACCAAAAACCAGCTTAAGAAAGCGAAAGTCTAAATTGAAAGTCCAATTTGAGAGCATGGTTTGAGCGGGCTACCTTAAGCAGCCCGCGACAGACGTTTGATTTTTCGTTTTAGATGCTTGATTCTTTTTCGTAGCTGTCTTACCTTTGTTTTATCTTTGGCCTTGAGAGCCTCGTCTTTATCTCTTTTACTAGCTCTAATTTTTTGTTTCAGCGAGGTTTTGTCCTCAACTATCTTTATCTTTTTAACTTTCTCCGCCGGAGGCTCTTCCTCTTTGATTCCTAGAACTTCCATCATGGCCTTAACTAACTGAGGCTTATCCATTTCATGGATGGTGCCGGAAATCTGATCCTTATACTTCATTGCCTCGTCTCTTAACTTAGATATGGGCATTTTTTCTAAGTCTTTCTTTTCCATGCCTATTGACCCTCCATAATAAAAAGATTTAAAGAGAGTAAAGCCAATAAAGAGAGTAAAGCAAAAGAATCAGAAGAGAAACCCATAATATCATCTTTTTCCTACCACGTAAAGGGGCGGAGTTATCCAAAAAATTTGAGTTAATTAATTCCACTAATTTTGCACCATTTTGATTCAATTTTCATTAGATACTTTCTCCATTCACTCAAGGTAATTTTTCGATTCAGCTATCTAAACTATAGATTATTTTTATCATTTTAGCCGAATAAGAGAAATCTCATGCGCTGGCATATTATATGCTGATTGTATTTTGGTGGCTGGAAGGAGGAGGATGACGACTATGTACAATTCCGATACCCGAAAGATGCGGGAAGTTTTTATCGCTGAATTGATTAATGCCCTAGAGGAGGAGTTAGAATTTGAACATCCCTTTATCCCTGAAGATGAAAAAAAACTCTTAGTACAATATATGCTCCAGGATATTTTCCAGCGGGAAGGGTACCTATTTGATTTATCGGCTACGGATTGTTACAGTAGAATAAAATTGCTAACCCAAGAAAACACAAAAGTCGTATTTCATTGAAAAATTGAACTTAACGTATTAAAAATTGAACTAAAGTAAAAAGAGTACAAGGAGGCCGGGTCTTGTAAGAATGGGGGGGAGGCCCGGCAGCCGATAATTTAAAACTACAGGAGATGCCAAGTGAAATCATGGGAGTGGCAGATGTGCCCAATTCTGATTCAGAGACAAAAGCTGACAGTAGGGAGAGAGCATGTAACTTAAAGCTATACAAACAGGCAACTTAAAGCTATACGTTTAAGGTTTAATGTAAAGTTTTAATATTTCAAGCGCTTGAAAGAAGTGCATACTTTGAGAAAAAGTGCAAAAGTATAGTAAGTTACAGAAGAGAGAATTACAGGAGAGAGAGAAAGAATGCAGATGACTCAGGTGGAGCTATCATCGGTCAATGTCGCCACCACTTGGCTCCGAAGCTGTTCTGGCTGCCATATAAAAATGTTTGACCTGCAGGAGGAATTCTTCAATCTAAAGCGAAGAGGAGCAAAGGTCAACTTTTTTACCACAGTTGATGAGAAGAGTATTCCACAGGTGGATATCGGAATCATCGAGGGGGCAGTAGCCAATACAGAAAATGAAAGAATGCTGAAAAGATTTCGGGAGCGGGCCAAAATATTGGTAGCGGTTGGAACATGTGCTTGTTTTGGTGAGCAGTTAGGGATAAGGGGAATGTTTAAGGAAGAAGAAAATAGCCTGGGGCAAAGTGTAGCTCAAGATCGGCTCAGTCAAAGAGAAGGCTGCTATCCTCAAGGCAGGCCGCTGTGTCAGTTTGTGAGCGTGGATTATGCAATCGCGGGATGTCCACCCCTTTTTAAAACAATTAAAGAGGCGATCATGAGCCTGGCGAAGGGCCAAAAACCAAAACTAAAGTCAAATCACAATCTTTGTGTCGAATGTAAAAGAAAAAAGAATGCGCTCTTCGCCTACCCTGACCTGCCGAATTCTCTTGAGACCTTCCATAAGGCTATCCAAAATCAAAGGCTCGATCCGGCAATCTGCTTCCTTGATCAGGGCGTATTATGCAAAGGGAAAACAACGGTTGAGGGGTGCGGAGCACGATGTTTAAAAGAAAATATACCCTGCTGGGGATGTATGGGACCTGTATTCGAGCTGCCTCATGAAGGTGAGAGAGAAAATTCCGATCTGTCACCTCCCCTGTCCCTTGATTTAGGATCATTGCCAGAGCAAAAGCCAGCTGACGATTATTCCTTCATCCCCGCTAGTGGGCCAGACCTTCTTCAGGGGACCAAAGGACCTTCCCTTGACCAGTGAGGGGAAAGCCTATCTGACAAAGCCTATCTAAATCGCGAAACTCGCAGGTAGGCTCAGACAGCAAGATTTTTCCCGATTTACCATTTCCGCACAAGGATATCATCTCTCACCACCACAAGGCGATCAGGGCAAGAGCTAGGCAGGAGGCGATCAGCCAGGGCAGGGGCAAGAGGAGAGAAGAAGAGGGAAGGGGAGGGAAATGATCCCTGGCCACCTCCTTGATCGGGCAGATAGTCTGATCTTGAGGCTCCTCATCAGGAGGCTGCCCATTCTCCTTAGCGAGAGTGGAGCGCCCTTGCGGCAGTCTTGGGTATCCTCCGGCTGTCGGTTTGCTGCCTGCCGTCTTTAGCAGTGCGGCCAGGGTGGTCAGGGCATAAATAGCTATGATCCAGGGCAAAAGGGGCCGAGGCTCAAGTCTTTTTCTGATTTTTTCTCTAATTTTTTCAATTTCTTTTGGCGATACGGCTTCAATTTTTATTTTTTTTGCTTCGCTCTCAGCCCAAAGCCTCGCCTGTCTGATCGCAGCCGTAGAGCCAAGGGGAGTAGTCGAGCAGTGGTATAGAGCCGCATAGATAATGACCGGAATGCCTAGAATGAAAAAAGTAGTGAAAGCTCGCTTGGCTGGATGATCGGTTGGAAAACTAGCTTCCTGGAATCGGAAAAAGAGGCTCATAATCAGAAAGGAAAAACCAGCCAGGGCTATCAATCCTCCAGTCCAGGCCAGAAATAGGATCAGGGGATGACAGCCTGCCAGACAGGCTGGATCGCCGAAGCGATAGTAGGCTCCAAGAGCTAGGTATTGTAGCTGGCTCAGGATGCTCACTCCAGCCACAAGGAGGCTAAAGAGCCGGACAGAGAACGACAACCCGCGTCTTTGAGCCAGCCACAGAGCGATCAGACCGCTCAGGAGATTGACCAAAATCCCCCCCAGCTGAATGGCGATCGTGGCCGCCTGTCCCAACTGGCCGCTAAATTCTGCTTCCCCTCCAGCAAAAAGGGTTAGTCTGAAGGATTTGAAATCTCCGCCAAGGAGCATGGCCAAGGCTCCGTGGCCGACAACCTCATGAAGAAAAGCCCCCAATCGGGTGCTGAGAATGAGCATAGATTCGATCAAGAGAATCCAGATCAGAATTTTTTTGAATTTGACAAGCTGCCTGCTCATGCCTCTCTCACGACCCTTTTAATATGCCTTTTAATATGCACTGGAGAAAAGTTTCCGCAAAAAGCATGGCCACTATACAAATTGCTACTATTGGCGCCTCATATAGAGACCTATGGTCCCTCATATTATGGTCCCTCATATACGCCGGAGAGAATAACGATCAGTCCTCCATGATGGCTAGTTACCCTAAGCGAGGCCAAGCGGCTTTTGAGAAGGTTGAGGCCAGGCAGAGCGCAATTGAAATAGCCAGATTGGATAAGCTCGCCGATAGCTCGAAGCGGCGAGGCAAACCATCCTGAGGGGAGCAGATCATCGGCAAAAACCATCCTAGCCCCAGGGCGGCTTACCCGGAAAACCTCCTCAACCGCCCTAATCGCAGGCAGTGTACTGAGCAGATAATCACAAAAAATCGCATCAAAGCTGCCACTCCTGAAGGGGAGATCTAGGGCATTGCCAAGAACTAACGAGACATTGGAACAATTTTTCTTCCTGATGCGCTGCTCGGCCAGACTTAGCATCCCGGGACTAAGATCTAAGCCCACTACCTGCCCCCTTGGGCCAACTGCCTGGGAGAGCAGCGGAAGATCAAGCCCAGTGCCGCACCCAAGATCAAGTACCCTATCCCCTGCCTGAAGGTCAAGTCTTCGCACGGCCACTTTCCGATAACGCACATCAAACCCCAGCGACAGGGCATGAACCAGGGCATCATATCCCCTGGCCCGGCGATCATAGAATGAAGCAATAAGCCGGCTTTCCGTGGACAGTATCTCTTGCCAGTTTTTAGAGCTCATGTTAAAAGCCCCTTTCTCATCAATCCAAAGTAGCCTAATTTTAACCTGCAATTGGCCATACAGCATAATATTATACATCAATTTTCATCAACTTTGCTTATTCCCCTACCATGTTTTTCGGATGAGGGAGATTTTTTTATCCTGGCTTTTAGGAGGCAAGAGGTGATAAAATTTTCTAAAACGTACAAAAAGGGGCAAACAAATGTGATCAGCTTGATAAGCCAGGGATTGCCACTTAGAGCCTGGCAAAGTATAGAATAAACGAAGTATGGAGGTTAGGATGGGATTTATTTCAAATTCATCAAGCTTCACCCGCTATTGGGTGAAAGATCAACTGCCTGCCGACTACCGGCAGCGATACGCCGAGCAGATCCGACGCTATGCCTTTCGGGAAATCGAAGAGGACTCAGACCTTGAGCGCTCCGTAGGCTGGGTAAATATCATGAATGTCATGGACAATGAATTTCGTGGGGAAGAGTTTTTCAAAGGCGAGTTCATTGCCCTGAGCTTGCGAATCGACACCCGTCGGGTGCCCGGCCAGGTATTGAAAAATTTCTGCCGCAAGGCTGAAGAGGAGATCAAAGCCGAACAGGGTAAGGATTTTCTTTCCAAGGCTCAGCGCCAGGAAATTCGCGACTTGGTAAGATACAAACTGCTCAAGCGGGCTATTCCGAATACCAGAACCTTTGATATGGTCTGGGATCTTACTTGCGGCAAGCTTTTATTCTCTTCGACCACCGAGAGTGTATGCCTTGAATTTCTGGAACTTTACAAAAAAACCTTCGATCTTACCCTCGAGCAGCTCTTTCCCTACAACCTGGCTCAAAGCTTCCTGACTGATAGTCAGAAGGCTTTGCTTGAGCGGGCTCTTCCGACAAGCTTTGGGCCACCCCCAGAAGAGGCCACAGTGGGCCAGGAAGGAGGGCGATAAAGCCTTATGGACATGGTTAGCTTGGTTAGGGAAAAGAGGTTCTTAGGCCGAGAGTTTCTAACCTGGTTGTGGTTTCAGAGCGATTGCCGGATGGGCGTCTTTACGCCTGAGCATGGCCAGCCGGTGGAAATCTGGCTGGATAATAAAATTACCCTAGAGACGGATGATCAGGAAAATGTGGAGCGGGTAATCTGCCACGGAGAACATTCCGAGATGCTAGAGGCCCGTCAGGCTCTGAGCCAGGGGAAAAAAGTTACTCAGGCTAGCTTTAAGATGTGTCTGAATGATGCTGAGTGGTATTTTACTCTGGATGACTGCTGGCTGAATTTTCGGGCCTGTAAGACCCCAAAGGTCATGCTGGATAGCAGAGAGGATCCGGATGGCCTCTTTTTCGAAAAGGTCTTCCTAATCCAGGAAGTAGTTCGGGTGATTGAAGAGCTATTTTCTGAATTTATCAAAGCCCGCCTCTCGCCAGAGTGGATGACGGTACATCTTCCAGCTATTGGCAATTGGATTCAGAGTGGAGGAGAGGCAGCGGCGGAAGGGGAGGGGCGGGTTTGAAACCCGCCCTAGCAGTTTTCTCCATATAGCATGTCATTTTTACTCGCATTTAACATAAAAATAGTGTATAATCCTTTTTGCCTTTTAGTAGTAAATTCTCCATCCTTTGTTTTTTCACTTCTGCTTAAAAGGTATAATCACATCTTATACCAAAATAGATAATTTAACCTAGATAATTTAACCTAATAGATAATTTATGCCTAATTGAAGTAGTAAATAAATCTAAAAATACAATAAATTAAATATTTTTTGCTTAAAAATAGCCTCCGAATAAACATAGAATACCACCTTCACTGAGGAGCTCGAGCCATGGGACTAAAGATTGGAGCTGCTGTCAAAGATACCTTGACTGAAGAAGAAATTCGGATCGGACTAAAAGCAGTTATTCTTGAAGGATTAGCCAGTCAGGCTATGGGCACGTTAACCGGTGGCGTCTTTCTGATCGCCTTTGCCCTAAAGCTCGGAGCCTCTAACCTGATGGTTGGAGTTTTGGCCGCGGTTCTTCCCCTGGCACAACTACTTCAAGTTCCTTCAGTATATCTGGTTGAAAAGTATCGGGCTAGACGAGCAATTACTATATATACCCTTATCTTAAACAGGATATCCTTACTGTTTATAGCCTTCATCCCTTTCCTCTTTCCTCCTAAAATAGGATTGATCTCTCTTGTGGCCGCCCTGGCCGTCAATTCATCCTTTGCTGCGGTTTCGGTATGTAGCTGGAATCCCTGGATGCGGGATCTTGTGCCTCAGAGCCAATTGGGAAGCTTTTTCTCAAAGCGACTAAGCTTGGCTATGGCGGTAAGTGTCCCCTTGAGTCTGGCCGCGGGGGCTTATCTTGATTTCTGGAAGAGGTTTTTTCCAAAGTATGAGCTTCAGGGCTATTCGCTGCTTTTTTTCTTTGCCTTCCTGATAGGTATAGTCAGTATCTATTTTCTGGCCATAACTCCTGAGCCTCGGATGGCCGCGGTCAAAGAAAAATCAAGGTTTTGCGGATTAATCTTAGAACCATTTAGGGATTTTAATTATAAAAATCTGATCCTATTCCTTGGGCTATGGCATTTTGCCATCAATCTAGCTATTCCCTTTTTTACGGTTTACATGTTGAAAATACTACACCTGAATATGTCGCTGGTAATTGCTCTCAATGCCCTTAGCCAGGTGATGAACATTGCCTTTTTGAGAATCTGGGGAAGGTTGTCAGATCTTTTCAGTTATAAATCGGTCCTGATCACCAATGGCCTTTTGTTCACAGCCTGTACCCTGGCCTGGACCTTTACTACTATGCCTGAAAAACACCTGCTAACACTGCCGCTTCTGATTGTCATCCATATATTGACTGGTATTTCTATGGCCGGATATGTTCTGGCTGCGGATAATATCGCCCTGAAGCTGGCTCCGGCAGAAAAAGCCACTGCTTATCTGGCCGCCAAGAACCTGGTCAATTCCCTGGCCTCTGCTTTGGCTCCCATTATTGGCGGCAGATTTATAGACTTTTTTGCCCAATATGAATTTTCATGGAGTCTGAGATCCATCGGTTCAGGCAACAGCCATATCATCCAGATTATGAATTTTCAACATTTGGATTTTTTCTTTTTCTTTAGCTTTCTGATCGGTCTCTATTCTATCCATAGGCTGACCCTGGTCAAGGAGGCTGGAGAAGCTGAAATAATGGTTTTGCTCCGTAAGCTGAGATTGGAGATAGAAGATACTCTCAGGGGAGTGGCTAGGTTTATCTCACTCATCCCACAATCTCTATTTTCTTCTCCTGAGACTGAAGAGTAGAGGCGTGTTGGAAGGAACCCTTTTGAAAAAGGGTTCCTTCCAAACCATCCTCCTAAAACTTTAATAGCTATTGTTATTAAAGTTTTAGGAAAGGGGATTTAAGGGGAAAACCCTTTTTCAAAAGGGTTTTCCCCTTACTAAGGCTTCAAACCTCATGGCCTTTCTGTGAAAATGCCGAAAATTTATGCTGATTTATACACGGAGAGGCTGATTTTGTTCACTGTCAAAGACAGCTTGACCGAAAAGGAAATTCAAGATGGGCTCAGAGCGGTTATCAATGATGGTCTAGCCACTCAGGCCGTTACTACCCTAACCAGCGGCGCCTTCCTAGTTGCTTTTGCCTTAAAGCTTGGCGCCTCTAACGCCATGATTGGCCTGGTAATGGCTATTCTCCCCTTGGCGCAACTCATCCAGATTCCGGCCATTTATCTGGTCGAAAAATATCGGGCCAGGCAGCCGATCACTGTCTACTCTACAGCAGCAGCCATTATATTCTGGCTCTCTGTGGCTCTGATTCCATTTCTGTTTTCTCCCCAGATAGGGCTAAAGGTTCTAGTAGTAGCCCTGACGCTAAATGCGGTCTTTAATGCCATCTCGGGGTGTAGTTGGAACTCCTGGATGCGAGATCTTGTTCCTCAGAATCAATTGGGATCGTTCTTTGGGAGGCGATTGAGTCTGGCCACGGCTCTCAGTATTATTCTAAGCCTTATAGCCGGACTATTCATTGACTACTGGAAGAGGCTCTTTCCCCGGCATGAAATATACGGCTACTCGTTTCTCTTCTTTGGTGCCTTTCTGGCGGGTCTGGCTGCCATTTATTATCTGGCCAATACGCCAGAGCCCAGGATGAGTTCAACCTCTGAGCGGGTTGAATTTTCTCATCTGGTTTTTCTGCCATTCAGGGACGAGAATTTCAAAAATCTGCTAATATTTTTAGGTTTTTGGAACTTTGCCATCAATCTGGTTATGCCCTTCTTTACCGTGTACATGCTGGAGAGGCTACAGTTGGATATGTCATTTATCATTGCCCTTACCATCTTGAGTCAGATTGTAAATCTAGCTTTTCTCAGAATCTGGGGCAAATTCTCTGACCTTTTCAGCAATAAGTCGGTCCTCCACCTGAGTAGTATTTTCTTTGCGGCTAGTATCCTGGCCTGGGCCTTTACCAGCCTACCTGACCGGCACTTTTTGACCATCCCCCTGCTGGTCATCATCCATGTGGTCATGGGGATTGGAGTAGCCGGAATCAATCTTGGGACGGGCAATATCGCTCTGAAACTTGCCCCAAGCGGGCATGCGACCGCTTATCTTGCGGCCAGCAATCTGGTTATCTCTGTGGCTATGGGCCTTGGCCCGATTGTTGGGGGCAATTTTATTGATTTCTTTGCTCGACATGAGATTTCCTGGATAATAAACTGGTCTAGTGAGGATAGTGAGCTTATTGTGCGAAATGTGCACTTCCAGTACTGGAACTTTTTCTTCCTTCTCGCCTTTCTCATAGCCTTGTACTCCGCCCACCGACTCATTGCGGTCAAGGAAGTAGGGGAGGTCGAAGAGAGGGTTGTTTTCAATGAGCTTATGGCTGAGCTTAACAGGAGAATCCGAAGCCTTTGGCCAATGCTGGTCAAGCGCAAGGAGTAGGATGGCGGATGTTCAATAGCGGACTACGCCGACTACATAATCCTGGTCATTGACGGCCAGTTTGGCATTGCTAGCCACAAACCTGATCTCTATCAGCTTGCCGTCGCAGTAGAAGGCACTGAGCTTGATCCTGGCGCCATGCTGGGTGATAAGCCGATCATCATAGGGGTCAAGGGCGGTGAAGCTAATTCTGGGCGAGTCTACAATCTCTTGAATGATGTAGGATACCCTGCTGCTTAGCAGTCGCTCGATTAGATCACGGACCTCTCGTCCGCTCATCTCAGGGAGTACCAGCAGAGACTGAGCGCCTGATGCTGTGGTTGAGGTGCCGCTTTCCTTAATGACGAATTGTCGCTCATCGGCTGGGATATCTCCCAGCTTAAGAATCGGCACCCTCTCCCCGCCGGGCAGCTCAACTTTTTGCTCCCTTGAAATTGAAAAGGTCTTGGGGATAAGGTCGCGCAGCATCTGCTCATACTCTTCTCCGAGCTCCCGACGCCAGCAATCCCGCATATCTTCCTCCCAAAAGAGAGCCATCCAGTCCTTTTCATCCAGAAATTGCTTGCAGGTATTCACATCGACCAGGACTCCAGCCAGGTAGGCATCTAAAATGGCGGCCAGACCTGCGTGCTGTAGCTCGGCTATTTCATAGATATCGATAAATCGATCAATAAGATGAATGGGCAGACCTTGGGTCGCTCTCTGCTGCCGACAAAGGAGTAGTCTCTGGCCGTCAAACCGAAGATAGGGCAGGTTCTCACTGCCCAGGACCACTACCGAAAGGCCCTCCCGGCGAAGCATAGAGGCAAAGGCTTTAGCATCATCGGGAAGATCCTGAAAAAAGGGGTGAGGGGCAGTAACTAGAGCCAGGTTTTTGCCTGGCCAGTGTGTTTTGATAAACTCAGCGTAGGATTTGACCAGGCCGGCGCGGCGGTTGTGGGCTAGCCCGTACTCTTCGGCCATAATAGCCGTATCAGCCCTTGATCCGACGGTAATTTCAAGCTCAACGAATTTTGGCTGCCACCTGCGGTCAAGGATCACATCGGGCCGGGGCATTATGGGGATAGCCTCTATTTGGGCCAGGTTGAGCAGCCGGTAGTGAGGAGAAAATTTTTTCTCAAGGCGTTTTTGAATCCACGAATGGCGATAGAAGAGCGTATTAGCCGCCTGGAAAAAGCGCTTTAAGGCTCCCCCGGCCAAAGAAAGCTTGCTGATTGTCTCATCCGGCAGTTCAAAGGCATCCTCAGCTATCCACCAGCTCAGGAGTTCGCCCGGATTATAACGGCCCAGCTTTTCATCAAGCCCCTGCTTTATCTTAATTAGCCGATCACGTAGGGGAGAGGGCTCGGTTGAAACCGTGGTTTTTACCTCTGACGATTCGGCCACAATCTTCATATTTCCTCCTCTTGACAGGCGCTTTTGTGCCTCTCGTCAGGATGAGCTCTGCTTTCATCCAACACCCGATAACTGCCTCTTTGACTATGTATAAGGAGTGGAATAGCCACCAGGCCAACGAAAGTGAAGAGCACCAGGGCAAGGTCTGGAATTGGAAGCCCAAATAGCCCCTTGGGCACCTGTGGCATGGTCGATACCCCACCAGAGAAAGCCTCTATAAGGTCGGGTGTTGCCTGACGCAGCTCCTCACTGTGCCTGCCAAGCAGCAGGGCAAAGGCTCCGATGCCTGCTGAGTTGGCAAGTTCCTTTGCCTGATTGATAATTGATGCGGCTGTAGCTCGGCATGAGGAGGGAATCAAGGATTGAAGCCGAGCATCAGCAATCGGATCCCACAGGTCATCAATGATATTGAATACCAGGCAGATAACAACTGCTAGCCAAAGCCCTGGCCGAGTGAAAAAAAGCGATACCACCGCGGCTGAGATCAGGCTAAAGAGTATCAGGCTAGCGGTTGCCCCAAGCCATTGGGAAATAGCTACTGCCAAGAGCGGGACAACCATACCGGTAAGATCGCTGATAATGTCAAGGGGAGCCAGCCCCCGAGCATCAAGCCCCTTGGTTAGGAGCGAAATTTCAAAGGCCTCACCGGTTATCGAGCCAGCAAATGAAGATACAACTAAAGCTAGAAAGAAAGAAAAAAGAGGCTGGAAGTGAAAAATGGCGGAAAACCCCTGCCTGGCCTGATCAAAAAAAGGAACGCAGCAGTCAGGCTCATCGATCTTGGGTCGAGTAGCGGCCTGATCTTCCTCATCGGCCGGGGGCTGGTGTTCAGGTATGGTCAGGGAAATGCCAACTGAGGTGAGCTGGCCACAAGCGGCCAGATACCATAAAAGGTTCAGTATATGCTGATCTACCCTGCTGAGCAAAAGCAGCAGCAGGGAAAAACCTCCAGCAAAAGCTCCCCCCAGAGAGCCGAAAGAGCGTATTCTGGCAAAGTAGCGCTCGACCATATCTTCCCTGCCGGCGCTAGCCAGATTATCCACTACCCAAGCCTCTTCGGCGCCAGAGACCAGAGTCTGCCCGATCCCCTCCAGAAAAAAGCAGACACAGACCGCATACAACTGTAGCAGCCCGCGAAATGAGACAGCCATAGGAATGGCCAGCCAAGAGAGGCCACTCAAAAAGTCGCCGCTAATCACCGAAAGCTTTCTCCCCCAGCGGTCAGCCACCATGCCGGTCGGCACCTCCATAAGCCAGACAGCTATCGTCTCCACCAGAGTCGGAATAACTGCCCATTCCGGCCGCTCCATAACCAGATACAGATAGATGAACTGGAAGGGAAAAACGACATTCATCGCTTCGCTCAGGCTGCTGGCTAGGTAAAAGCGACCAAGCAAGCTCCGCTCCTCTTGCCCTGGCCAGAAAAATTGGCTATTGGCCACAATGCTTCCTCCTTGTTGAGAAATTAAGCCGCCTAAGCCCATACTCCTCAAGGAGGCGGGGATCATGACAGATAGGCAGGATGAGCCGTGAGGGATATCTTGAGCTGTGCAGGATACTTACCCTGACCTGACGGCATCTAGTCTCATCAGCCAGATTGCCCCCTGTACAGGGATTGATATCAAATCGCAAGAAAGCAGCCGAGGAAACCTCAAGCCTTAGAGCATGGCCGACGGTTAAAATGTGTCCAATATGCCATAAGTCAATGATATATTCGGCTATCTCAGAGGGTGAGACTAGCTGCGGCTTATCCCATCCCTTCCTAAAGCGGGCCCTAATGATGCCATCGGTCAGGTAGATTGCTCTGCCGTCGGGATAGACATCGAGAAGCTTGGCATAGAGATCAAAATCAGGAGCATCGGCCCGAGCATAAAGAATAAGGGACAGATCGCCGATCAGGGCCAGAGGCTCTTTCTGCGGTTCAGTATCGAACAGGAGCATATCGGTGCGCTCTGCCTCGATCTGAGCATTATCAAAAGGAATTCGCTCGCCATCCACATCAGGATGAGCAAAGGGGGTGGGATCGTTAGGATCAAAGAGATAGCTAGATTCCAAGGGCCCGGTGGCTGAAATCGATCTTTGAAGACGGCCAAAGCGCCGGCCAGCCATCGCGGCAGCAGCCAGATAATAGTTAACTGGCTGGGTATCTGGAGGAGGCCAATCCTCAAAGTCCAGCCAGCGGTGTTGGCCAGTTAGATAGATAGTTACTCTCGAGCGGGTCGATGGCCCAGGCTCAATACCCATAAGGTGCTGATCGAACCAGGCTAGCTCATCATTGAGAGCGTTTCGAAGGGCCGCCCGCTGAATCATGGCCGCCTCCTCTGCGGGTAAATCATCACAGTCGGGAGCTAAAAGATCATGGTCCCAGGCTCCGATCAGAAGCCTTTGCGCTTCTCTGGCCTCGGCTGTGGCTGCCTGCTGACGCATCCCTTTGAAGAAAACTGTCGAGCCACGGCCATTGCCATCCCACCAGCCCGAAATGTGGAGGGTGGCAACCGCGGTGCGATTCAAACGATGCCCAACCGAGCGGGCTTTCCAAAAATCATCAAGCTGCCAGTGGCTGATCCACTCCCGAAAGGTTTCCTGCCGAATGCCAAAGCGAAGGTCAAGGTCCCGAAAGGGACGGGCAGAAAGAGCCTGATCAAAAAGAAGGTCAAATTCATTCTCTCCTTGCTCATCTTCCAGGCTACTGTTGGCTTTTGCCTCAAGTGGGAGGCTGTCTTCGGTCTCGTCCTCCAAGAGGCTTAGCCTGCTTTCGCCACTGTCTTCCTCTTCTTCAATTCCATTAGAGGTTCGTCCGCTCATGCTCATAAGCCAAAAAAAATCGTTCAGGTCATAAGCTCCACCCTGAAAGGGTACATTTTCAAATGGATCTGCCGGAGCCACCCCAACTACCATAGCCTTGAGCTCGGCAGGCGCATCAATAGCCGCCAACAGTTGATTGTAGCCACAGTAGGAATGGCCTCGGGTCCCAATCCGGCCATTGCAAAGCTCATGCTTGGCCATCCATCGGATAGCAGCCTGGCCATCAATCTGGTCATAGGTCAGCGGAGACCAGAGGCCAGAGGAGCGGTACCGGCCACGGCTGTCGACAGCCAGGAAGAGATAGCCTCTGGCTGCATAAATTTCACCGATTCTGCGCAGAGTTTGAGCGCAGTAAGGAGTGATTTCGATTACTGCTGGAAAGGGTGGGGTACCTGAAGGAAGATAAAGATCTGCCACCAGTTCAATTCCGTCAGGGGTAACGATAACCTGATTGGTCCTGACATTCTCAGATGAAGGAGGAACGAGGAGCAGGTGGCTGCCGATTGGTTTAATCATATTTTATACTTATTTTCCCCATACATAAGATATTATTTATGTATGTTTTCAATCGGCAGATTTTATAAATAGAGCTAATTATAAGTAAAAATTCAGTAATTCATCATAAGAAATAGCATCTAAGCAATTCTATCCATTTCTTAATTTCTCCAAAAATCAATACATTAAGCCCATCTTGACAGGGCGCTCCTCGACCCTTTTAGCAGCTACTCTTTCTCTTTCCCCAGCTCTTTGATCAATCTAGCAAGAAGCTGCGGAAGGGGGGCAAGCTCATCTTTTGAATACTCACTCATAAGGCAGATTTGTATCCAATTTCGCTCAAGGAGGTAATCACTTCCATAGCTCAAAAGATACCTCTCCTCCTCAAGTCTTTGCCCCATCAGCTCTGAGTCAATATGCCCTGGCAGGGCAATGGAGATTACAGCCGGGGCAGACTCCTCATCCGCAGCCACAATCTTAAGACCACAGGCCCGAAGCTCATTTCGCAGCCAGCCGCCGAGCTCTCTTATCCTGCAAAGGCGCTCCTTGGGCTCAAGGCGCTTTACGGCAGCTTCAAGTGCGGCCAAGAGATTCGATGAGCTAGTGAAAGGAAGGCCATTTTTTAGGGCATAGTAGCCAAGATCAAGATAGCGGGGAAGTTTTGATGGGGCTGGGGGCTCCTTCTGGTTGCTGAAAACGATAGAAAGACCTGGCAAGGCCCCTAGTCCCTTGCCGCTTACGCCTGAAGCTAGGTAAATATTTCGCAAATCTACCTCTACTGTGCCGATCGAGCTGATGCAGTCTGCACAAACCAGGAGGTTGTGCAGCTGGCCGAGGCTGCTTATCCGGACAAGGTCATTTAAGACGCCGGTTGAGGTTTCGCAGTGAACGCACCAAAGCCAGGTGATTTGGCTCTCCTTCCGCAAAAGTTCCTCAAGTAGCTCATAGTCTAGTGGGCTACCCCACTCAGCCCGCAGCACACTAAACCGCAACCCAAAGCGAATAGCGTGATCCACCAGCCGCTCGCCGAATTCTCCATTGCTCAGGATAACTCCTGAGCCAGGTTGCAGGGAAAGCTGAGCTCCGATAACATCATTGGCCAAGGTGCCGCTTCCCAGAAAAATCTCAGCCCGCTTTGCTTTGACTAACTCGCACAGCCTCTGCTTTGTCTCCGCTAGCTGTTTGGCAAAGCGCCGGGAGCGGTGGGATATAGGAGGGCGGCAGAAGGCTTTTTGTACCTCAGGATGAATATCGACCGGGCCAGGCAGTAGATTAACAGCTCCTTTGGCTGCCTGAGAGCGAGCTGTCTGGCCTTGGGTCGGGGGGGCAGTTTGAGCTGATTGGCTGGTTTGGCCCAAGTCTAGGGTTTTAGTTTTAGGTAAGCGAATGTAAGGGGAAGGGGTTAAAATCCAGGGAATTTTTTTGCGAAAATCCTCTAGGGTTAGGCTCATGGGCTGATAGAGAGCCTGGGCAGATCCAACCAGGGGGCCAAAGGGAACAAAGCCAAGATGTCGGTAGAGCTTAAGCTGTCTGACCGTACCTGAGATAATCGCCAGATCATAGCCGCGGGCTAGGCAATATTCGACCACCTTCTCGAGCAGGCCGCGAAAAACCATCCCTTTACGGTAGTTTGGCTTGATAGCCAGCAGCCGGATTTCGCACACCGACCTTCCCTTGGGCAGATAGTCATCCAGGTTTGGCAGTTTGGCATCGAGTGAAAATGGTCGCTCCCCGCGAACAGCGATCATACCGATCAGTTGCTGATCACAGAGGCATATTATATAGGTATTTTGCTCATGAAATTTGTCTACGAGCCGCAGGTCAGGGTTAGGCTGATGTTGTGGAATCTCCTCAACAAAGGTATGGTAATTCAATTGATAAATCTGGTCAAACTCTTGTTGTTCAGTAGCTATCTTAAACGTGAGTGGAAGCACAGCATCCTCCTCCTCGCCTATAGTTTAGGAAAAATTTCCTTAATTATCATGCTAATCTGAATCCTATAATCTGAGATGATCTGATAATTTAATTTTTGAAAATATTACTCCTTAGGCAGAGAATACTATTTTACCGATTATTTTCAAAAAAGGGAATGGGTTTTTTTGAAGAAATCGGAAAATTACCAAGTAGATTCGATTAGATCCATCAAAACCAGGCTCGAAAGCTTCTGATTATGCAAAATCGCTTGATGAAAATACTTTTTGGCTATATAATGAACTCAAAGCCTTTAAGTTCCCTTTGGATAATCAGGAGTTAGACAGAAGGTGGTCTTTTTGACCTCACATCTGTGCTGACCCCTAAAGAGCACCCACAAATAATATGGTTTATGGCCATCAAGAGACTGAATTTAAGCCTAAATGAGAAGGTATGCAGATCTCTCTATGAAGTTTTACGGGATGAGTTAGATCGAGAGCTGATCGAATATTCACTCATTGACTCATTCAGGAATTATCAAAGCCAAAGCCAGCCCTATCCCTTTGTTGATTTAAGAGAATTAAAGCCTGGAGGCCGAATTCCCGAATGTGAACACAAGTATCAGAATACTCTGTTGGTTTTATTCTATGAAGGCACATTGCCCAATGAGTATAAAAAGTATATCCGATTTTTCGATTCTAACCAGTTAACCAGAGAGAATCTCTCCTCTCATTTAGTAGATCTTAAAATTTATGATGAATTTTATCCCAATATAAAATATTTTGAAAGTTATCAGTTCAGCCACCTTCTCCGTTCCCTGCTGCCGGTTGACTACGCTCTCTTGATCCAGAAAGATTCAGCCTCAGGGGCGAAAAATCGATACCTGCTTTCTCATTTTCATGTTAAAATTGACTGGCCGATAGCCACTGCGGCCGAAGATCTGGGCAGGGAGCTTAGCTATCTCAGAGGCTCTCTCTATGAGAGAGGAGAAGAATATGCCGAATACATGCAGCAGAAATTTTTTGAATGTTACGGGTTTCACCATTCTGTAGGAGGCCGCAGAGCTGCGGCTGCGGTTGCAGCTCAATTCAGTCGGAGGCTAGATTTTCTGTCAACTATATATGTGGCTTCATGCAGCAGCCGCTCACTGATCAAGATAGCTGAAGGCAAGGTTTTTCGTTACCTGCTGATCAGATTGAGCCCTGAACAAGTAGCTCAAGTAGCCAAAGTAAATCGCATGGAGTCTGAGGCCATTCAGAATGGATTCTTTATTCACCAGGAGAGGGACTATGGAGTGGTGATTTTTCTTGTAATCTATGAGCGCACTATCCATGCCAAGCCTCTGGAAAATAATCAGGTTAGGATATTGAATCCCAACGACCACTGGTTAACCATCTCTTATCAACTGCTGATTCCAAAGCCCTCGGTCGTAGATCTTCGCCCCTTAAGCTTTTCGGCAGTTTGTCCAAAATAGTGGTTTAGGGATAATGAATTTACTGTTTTTAGAGTGTGTGCAGGGAGAATAGTATGGAATTTAGTATATCTAGGGATGAATTTTTACGAGGTGTCAATATTGTTGATAATGTGGCTGTTATTAGGGGTGCTATGCCCATTCTCTCCCATCTTTTGATTCAGACGCAGGGTGATAAACAGATTTACCTGTATGGAACGGATCTAGAGCTAGGGATCAAGGGAGGAGCAGAGGCGCAGGTTGAAAGTGAGGGAAGTATCTGTCTGCCGGCCAAAATTATGGCTGATATACTTCGGGAGCTGCCGGAAGGCTCCCTCGTACATATGTGCCTTGAGGAAAACAGCCAGGTTAAAATTTCCTACGGTAAAAAGTGCTGTCACCTAGCTGGCCTGCCGGCAGAGGAGTTTCCTCCTTTTCCGACTTACGAATATGAAAATTTGATCCCTATTCCGCGCAAGTCCTTGCGGGATATGATTACGAAAATTAATATTACCGTACCTCTACTAGAGCAAAAGCATCTGGGCGCGCCCAATGGAGCCCTGCTGGAGATTGATCAGCAGACTATGGAGATGATGGGGACAGACGGACATCGGCTTTCGTACATTAAAAAGCCCCTAGAGCTTGAGCTTAGCCAAAAAATCAAGGTGATTTTGCCGAAAAAATCATTGGTCGAGTTAAAGCGCCTCCTCGATGAAGCACCAAACAGCAATGATCCTGTTCTGGTCGGTTTTTTCGAAAACCAGGCAGTATTTAAAATTGGTTCGATCGAACTCTTCTCCCGCCTGCTCGAGACCTACTTTCCCAATACACGGCCAAGAATTGCCAAGGTAAATGACAAGATTGTTCAGATCAGGCGCCAAGAATTTCGGCAAGCGGTCAAGATGGTTTCAATCTTTACCGAGGGTAGGGAAAAATATATTCGACTGAAGCTCGATAAAGACACTCTCACCATCAACTCCCAGAGCTTTGGGGTAGGGGATGCTGAAGACCAGGTGGCCGTCGTCTATGATGGGGATCCACTGGAAATTGGATTTAACGCTGGTTTTATTCTGGACGTCTTAAATATCTTAGATGAAGAGCAGATAATTATGGAAATGAGCGACCAAAATTCTCCCGGAGTCATCCGCTCACCTGACAGTCGTGATTACCTATATTTTATGATGCCTATCAAGCTGTACGAAACGGACGAATTTTAAGTGTTAAAGTTTTCTCAAAGTTGGCAATAAGAACAAGAAGCAGATAATGATATGATGAGCTGCCACGAGGGAGAGAAAAAAAGTGCGAATATTGTTGACTAACGATGATGGGATCCAGGCCGAGGGTTTGTATGCCCTATATCAGGGGCTGCGGGATGTGGCTGAGCTGATAGTCGTGGCTCCACGGGGGGAGCGAAGCGCCTGCAGCCACTCTATTACCCTGTCTGATCCCTTGAAAATCGAGACCATCAACCGCGATGGTCAGTTTTATGGATATGGGATAAGCGGAACTCCGGTTGACTGTGTAAAACTGGCCGTTAGCGCCATTCTTGAGTCTGGGCCGGATATGGTCATTTCGGGAATAAACTGGGGATTGAACACTGGGGTGCATATCCTGTATTCTGGTACGGTTTCCGCGGCTGCTGAGGCCGCGATGCTCGGCATCCCAGCGATGGCGGTTTCACTGGCTCCGGTTGATCCGGCACTTTTTACCCCTTGTGCCCAATTTGTTCGCAAGCTGGCCCTGACTGTTCTTGATCAGGGGTTGCCGTCTGGCACGCTTTTAAATATTAATGTGCCCTCATTTAAAGGGGATCAAGTGCCTGAGGTAGCCATTACCAAGCAAGCCCGCTGTTCCCTGAGGGATTGTTTTCACAGGAGAACCGATCCGAGGAATAATGTCTACTACTGGCTAGCTAATGAAGAGATGATTCCAGAGGAAGAAGAAGGGGGGGATGTTGAGACTGTTCTCCAGGGGAAGATTTCCATAACGCCGATTCGCCTTGATTTAACGGATCATCAATTTATGGATGAGCTCAGAGCATGGCCTATTTTAGACCTCGGCAAAAAGTAAAACCGCCTACTGCCTATGGGAAAATATTCTTGACACCTTAACAATCTTTTAGCAAAGAATAATTGATTGCTGGTTATGTAAAAGAATAACTGATCGCTGACTATATAATAATTAAAACCTTAAATCTATATGGTGAAATGGGAAATGGATGGGTTAACAGACGACAAGGCGACTGATTTAGCCGCAGAGTTGCAGGAGTCGGAAAAAACAAAAGCAAAATTAATCGAGCGAAGCAAGTTTCAGTACCGTGAAAATAAAAGATTTAAGAAGACGATCGAAAAGCTTGTCCTGGAAAAGAATGATCTTAAAAGAGAGTTGAATCGGGTTATCCAGGAAAATCAGAAACTCAAAAAGAGGATGAAATCGATTCAGGAAAAACTTGATAAGATGCAGCAACTGGATAAGGAAAACAAAGAATTGAAAGAAGAGTTGGCCAGGGAGAGGGAGAAGCTGAAGGAAATAGCCACTCTCAAAGCGGAGAAAAACCAGTTGCTTGCCAAGTGTGAAGAATCGAAAAAGCAGATCTCCTATATCATGGAGATGATCCTGGCTGAACGCTACGAGCTGATTAGCCGCCTAAAGGGGCTGATTCGTGATATTCCCGTTGATTATAAAGAGATTGAAAAAAAGATGAAACTGAACAATAAGGTCAAGCATAGAACCGGGAAAAATTCGCAGGTGGCTCTGTTTGTGGATGTTCAGAACATGTTTTATTCGGCCAAGAATCTGTATAATGGTCGGCTAGATTATGAAAAATTCCTGGAAATCACTGTCGGTGACCGCACCCTGGTCCAAGCAACCGCCTATATTGTCCAGACACCGGACATTGATCAGACTAAATTTATCTCTCTCCTCAGGAGCATTGGCTATGTAGTTCGGACAATGGATTTAAAGACCGGCACTGGAGGTTTTGCCAAGGGAAACTGGGATGTGGGCATGACTATTGACATCCTGAACATGATTGACAAGATCGATACCCTGATCTTGGCAACTGGAGATGGGGATTTCGTGCCCATTGTTAAACTCTTCCAAAAGAGAGGAATTCGGGTGGAAATCGTCTCATTTGCCTATAATACAGCCATTGATCTTAAGGAAATTGCGGATCGGTTTTATCCGATAACCGAAGAGTTGCTGATTCAGGATCCATCGAATAGCTACTCAAAGAATCTGCCTGAAAGATCATGAACAAAACTTAGGAGATTATCTCACCATGCACTCCTCTGTACTGGCAGTAGATATTGGCTTGGCTGAAATCAGAATTATCCAGGTCAACAAGAGGGCCAATTCCATAGAGCTGGTTAACTGTTGTCGACATCAGCTCTCGGGTGGAGAAGATGATATATCTTCTGCTATCAAACAAATTATAACCGAAAACAAAATCAGGACAGATGCGGTCATTGCCGGGATATCAAGCCAAAGGGCTATTTTCCGAGATCTCAGTCTGCCGTTTCAGGATTTAGCCAAAATTGCCAAGGTGGTCAAGTATGAGGTGGAACCATCCCTGCCATATTCGGCAGAGGAGGCGGTGTTTGCTTTTCAGGTACATCAGGGCAAGAGCAATGGATCCTCTGACCTTTTTATTGCCTCGGTCAGCAAAGAAGTGGTTGCCTCCTGCTGCCGCTCATTGAATGAGGCCGGAGTCGATCCCCACTACATCCTGCTAGATTGCATAGCCCTATACAATCTGGCGGTGCAAAGCTTCCCATCTTGTCAGGACATTATCGCCCTGATCGATATCAATGAAGAAAGAATCCTGCTGACTATTGTGCAGGGAGATCAGCTTCTCTTTGTCCGCAATATCTCTCATCCAAATAGGCGGCTTTGGCCGGAGGAATCGGACCAGAAAGAGGCTGCTGGTGTCGAATATGGAGCTGAGGTCGGATATATAGGGAGCATCGCTCAAGGAGATAAGGGGGAGCAGACGATGACTTGTGATGAGGCCCAGCCAGAGAATGGAGCCGACAATCTCCCTGCCCAGTCTGCTGAGGCTTCGGGATTTTCCAAACAGGTTCTGGATCAGATTCTGGACCAGATTGACCTTACCTTATATGCCTTCTCCTCTCAGCATGGGGTGGATGATTCGATTTCCCGTATTCTTCTGACCGGATCGATAGCCACTGTGGAAGGAATAAGCGAATATTTTACTGACAGGCTCCAGATTGAAACCTCGATCTTTGATCCTCTGCTGGGGATGACAGGAGAAGAGAATCCCTCTTTTCAGAATCAGGGCTTTTTGTGGGCCGTTCCCCTGGGACTGGCCCTTGGAGTTAGGAAGGACAGAAGGAGTCGGTTCAATCTCAGACAGGAAGAGCTAGCCTTTCAGAAGAAATATAGCCAGTATAAGGAAATGGCTCTCGTTCTGGCAGGATTGTTGATTTTGGCTATTTCTTTGCTGACGCTAAATATTTACTATCGGACCACGGTTCAGCAGGCAAAGCTCAATCAGATTAATCAGGAAATTAGGCAGGTTTACCAGCAGATGTTTCCTTCAGCCAAGAGCTCATCAGGGGATGAGCTTGCGCAGGCCAAGAGAGCCATTGAGGTTGAAAGAGAAAAGTATAAGATATATAAGGCCTTCGCCCATAAATCATTAACCCATCTTGAAATTCTTCGGGATTTGAGCATTTATATACCTGAGGAAATCAAGGTTGAATTATTTGACTTATCAATTGATAAAAATCAGGTCAAGATTAAAGGTGTTGCCGACTCCTTTGAGGCGGTGGATCGGCTAAAAAGCAGCCTCCAGAAAACCAGGCAGTACGCTCAATCGGTGGTCGAGAGTGCCAAAGTCAAGGGAGCTGATAACAAGGTAGATTTTCGGCTTAGCATAACGATATCCGATTCTTGAGATTTCCACCCAAAAAGACCTATAACTAACTAAAAAGGGGAAGGGAGAGCAATGATCAATCCACAAATATTTCGGGAATATGACATCCGGGGTGTAGTTAATCAAGACCTGACCGAGGAGATCGTTACTACGCTGGGAAAGGCATATGGTAGTTACCTGAGACAGCAGGGGAAGCGGATCCTCACTGTGGGCAGGGATAATCGTCTAAGCTCTGGCGGCTTCCGCAACGCCCTGGTGGAAGGGCTTCTATCGACCGGCTGTAGCGTAATCGACCTTGGAATCTGTCCGACACCGGCCTTTTATTATTCTCTGCATCATCTTAATCCTGATGCCGGAATGATGATTACAGCCAGTCATAATCCTCCTGAATTTAACGGCTTTAAGCTCTGCGACGGAAAAGAGAGTCTCTATGGAGAGCAGATTCAGAATATCCGAAAGATTGCCGAGCGAGGAGAATTCGTGCAGGGTAGGGGAGGGACGGTAAGCACTTACCAAATTATCGAGCCTTATATAGCCATGATCCAACAGAGGATTAAACTCAAAAAGAAGCTGAAGATCACCGTGGATGCAGGCAATGGCACAGCCAGCCCGATTGTGCCTGCTCTGCTTGAGAGTCTCGGCTGTGAGGTAGAGCCGCTCTTTTGCGAAATGGATGGCAATTTCCCTAACCACTTCCCCGACCCTACGGTGCCCGAAAACCTAACTACCTTGATTCAAAGGGTTAAGGAAAGCGGAGCTGATTTTGGAGTAGCCTATGACGGAGATGCAGACCGGATCGGAGTGGTGGATGATCAGGGAAGCATAATCTGGGGAGATCAGCTCATGGTTATCTTCAGTCGGGATATCCTGAGTCGTCATCCGGGAGCCAAGATCATCTTTGAAGTGAAGTGCTCGCAAAATCTTGAGCAGGACATTGCCAAACATGGCGGGAAGCCGATCATGTGGAAGACCGGACACTCCCTGATCAAAAAGAAAATGAAAGAAGAAAATGCCCTGTTGGCCGGAGAGATGAGCGGTCATATCTTTTTTGCCGATGAGTACTTCGGCTATGATGACGCCATTTACGCCTCATGTCGGCTGGCCAGAGTTGTGTCCGAATCCTCACGTAAGATTTCAGATTTGATTTCCGATTTACCCAAAACCTTTACCACTCCAGAGATCAGGGTTGAGTGCGCGGATGAGAAGAAGTTTCATATCATCGAGGTCTTGAAAGACTACTTCAAGCGCCGCTATAAGCTTGTGGATATTGACGGCATCCGTATCCTGTTCGATCATGGATGGGCTCTTATTCGGGCCTCAAACACTCAGCCAGCACTGGTTCTGCGGTTTGAATCAACCTCAAAAGAGGGACTTGAGGAAATCAAGAGCCTGGTCATGGGAAGACTTCAACAGGAGACAGGAGTAGGGCACTGAGCCCCTTTTTTGGAAGGAACCCTTATTGAATAAGGGTTCCTTCCAACCCATCCTCCTAAAACTTTAACAGCTATTGTTATCAAAATCTTAGGAAAAAGGTTGCAAGGGGAAAACCCTTACTCGATAAGGGCTTTCCCCTTGGCCACAATCAGGGGAATAAGGGGGGGATGGGAAAATTCCCCTGATTTTTCAAATCCTAAAAGCCCCCCTTTACTTAGCAGCTCTTGCAGGCTAAATTATTCCTAACCCCAGTAATGACAGACTAGATAAACCTGCACCAGCCAATCCCATACTGCCTAGGCCGCCTATGGACATCCCGAGAAGACCGCTAGTCAGGGGGTCTAATCCATAAAGTCCGCCTCCTAATCCGCCCAATCCGTAAAGTCCAGCGCCGTAAAGCCCGCCTAGACCTAATCCGTACAGTCCAGCGCCATATAGCCCTCCTAGGCCTAACCCAGCACCATACAGCCCACCTAGCCCTAATCCGTACATTCCAGCGCCATACAGCCCGCCTATGCCTAATCCAGCGCCGTACAGCCCGCCATAGAGTCCACCATAGCCGTACATTCCGCCATAGAGTCCACCATAGACGCCTAACCCGCCTCCATAACCAGCATATCCACCGCTCATGTAGCTGGCACCATAAGGTGAGTAGCCGTACGAGCCGTAGGGAGAATAACCATAAGAGCCATAGCTGGAGCCGTAGGGGGAGTAGCCATAGGAGCCATAGCTGCTGCCATAAGGTGAGTAGCCATAGGAGCCATAGCTGGCGCCATAGGGTGAGTAGCCGTAAGAACTATATGGTGAGTAGCCATAAGAGCCGTAGCCGTAGCTAGCGCCATAGGGTGAGTAGCCGTAAGAACCATATGGAGAGTAGCCATAAGAGCCGTAGCCATAGCTGGCGCCATAAGGTGAGTAGCCGTAAGAACCATATGGAGAGTAGCCATACGAGCCATAGCTAGCGCCATAGGGTGAGTAGCCATAGGAGCCATAGCTGGCGCCATAGGGAGAGTAGCCGTAGCTGCCGTAGAGAGATGAACCATATGTACCATAACTACTTGAGCTTGAGTCATAGCTGCTGTAGTATGGATAACTACTATAGCTTGAGTAGTCGTACTGGGCCCAAGAAGGGGTAATAAAAATCATGAAATTCAGGATAAAAACCGATGTCCAAAAACCTGGAAAAGCTAAATAGCAATATTTTCTCTTCATTATTTTTATGCTCCTTCAATTAATTAAGCGAATAGCCTTTATAGTTTCATTAACCGGAATTCTCTTATCACCAGACACGCTATGTATTCATTCACCCCCCTTTGTTTTCCCTCCCCTGCAAAGATCCGCTCATCTTGTTCTTATGTCTCATCTTGTTCTTATATATTTATTCTTAAATTTATCCTAAACCCATCACCTTACCACAATGAAGTCTGCTTGGACTGTGGCTTCTACCTGTTGGGAAGTCTCCATCAACACCCCTATCAACAGGGGAAATGGAGAGTCGGGACACCTTGCTTCAAATCGTCAAAGAGAGCATCCTGGGCCGATTTTCGGATAGGCTTTCAAGACTCCCCCCTAAGGCTTTGCTTCTGGTCTAATATTCTTTCTAATAACTCGATCTAAAACTCGATATTGGTGGAAGAGAGCAAAAAGAATGCCATATGAGTCTTGGGAACAGTTCATGAAGAGCTTGTGCTCAAGGTCGATCTTTCTTTTTGAAGGCATAGCCGCAAAAGGAGGTGATAGAACAAAATTTTTCTACTCCCCGCTTGACAGCTTGGGTTGAAAATTCTTCCCCGAGGCGAATCGGGAAAAATCATACAAAATATACCTTATAATCATAAACCCTATGCCGTTATCCTCCTTCTTTATGGCAGTTTTGCCCCCTCGACTCAGTGGATAGATTTTCTCTTGAGCAGGGAATTTTCTTTATATAAAAGGTGGCTCAAGCCAGAAGAAAAATTTTTTAGTTAGACTTGGTGAAATATTTGCATAAAACTCTAGGGTAGAGTGGAGAGGCCTTTTTTAGGCGAGGATAGTCTGGCTATATAGTTACAAGCCTCTGGTGAGTTTTGACGCCATCAGAGATATTTTACTAGTAAAAGGAGGTGCATAAGGCCATTATTTTATCTTAGTATTTCAGGTTTTAGGGATAGGGATTGTTTTTAGGGACCAATGTGTGGATTAATTTGTTCTTTTTGAGGTAGAGATTATGAAGAGGAAGTTCTTGAATCTTTGTAAGGTGAGTTTGGTTATTATCTTTTCGGTAATGCTGGTTTCGGTTATAGGTGTCAGGCAGGCTGATAGCTACTATGGCGGGCTCTATGGTGGTCTCTATGGTCTATATGGTGGTGGACTTTATGGCGGCCTGTATGGCGGGCTATACGGCGGGCTCTATGGTGGACTTTATGGATTATATGGCGGCCTGTATGGCGGGCTATACGGCGGGCTCTATGGCGGACTTTATGGATTAATGAGCCCATTTGGATTGCAAAATATGTATTATCCCATTCAAACCGGAACTGGCTTGACCTATCAGGTACCTTTCCTACAGATTGCTCCGCTTCTTGGAATAGCGGGATTGTATAACAGCCTGTTCCCCAACCTGTTTAATGCATCATCTAATTATGGAAGAGCCGCCCAGCAGGTTATCACTGCTCTGTACAACGCTTTGGTTGCCGATCCTCTTCTGGGACCGGTTCTTTTGGCTGATACAGTTACTCTGAATATTCTGGCCTCTGATGCTATCCTGGCTGCGGTTGTGGCTAAGGATCCGCTGTGGCTGGCTAACCATGGCTGGCAGGTTTTGCCTCCGACTATCGTTCCTGCTCAGCCTCTGTTACTTTCAAAGATGGCTGTCTCCTGCACTCAGTGTCATGCTAATGTGGCCACTGGCACTCTGTTGCCTGTTGTTCCGCTGCCGACTCAGCTAATATAACTTAGCATAAATAAGATCTAGGGAGGAATCCGCAAAAAGAGAAAAGGCGGATTCCTCCCTTGCGGTTTCAAAGCCTTTCTCACCCAGCCCTCTTATCCCTTACCTCCTTTTCTTTTCTATGAAAGTGGGCCAGCTCCCTTAAAATTCAAGTAAAACCCTTAAAATTCAAGTAAAAAATAGAAATTATGTACAGCCGCTATTGCTACCATGACACTAATTGGTCTTTTCGCTAATAAAGTACGCAAGCTGCTGCGGCACAAGGTCCGCACTTACAATTGATAGCGTAATTGATCTGCTGCGTGCTTGTGTTACGCACTTAGCGAAAGAACTATAATATCTATAAATATAAAGAACCACTAATATTTATTGCCGCCATGATAGGATAACAAGATTTTTGCCGAACGGTAAAATATCGAACTGAACAATAAGGAGACACTGGTATGGATGAACACGTCTATAAGAAGATCGAAATAACCGGCTCTTCCAAAACGAGCATTGAAGATGCTATTCAGCAGGCGGTCATGAGGGCTTCAAAAACCATCCGGAATATGAGATGGTTTGAACTTGTTGAAACAAGAGGCCATATTGAAAATAATCAAATTCAGCACTGGCAAGCTACCATTAAAATTGGCTTTACAATCGAAGACAAGGAGGACTAAGGGGAAGGATGAGGAGCAAACATGATTTTTGTTTGCTCCTCATCCGCGTTAATGAAGACTTGCCAGGAGTCTATGGTTATGTATTACCACCACGGTTATGTATTACCACCACCAGGATATGGGGACAGAAATGGTGTTGGAAAGGTATACATCATTAGCGGGGGGATGAATGCAGGATACGGGGACAGAAATGGTGTTGGAAAGGTATACATCATTAGCGGGGGGATGAATGGCGAAAAAAACGGAGAGGCAAGGATAGACAGCAGTGGTGAAATAAGCATAGAAGAGGCCAAGGGAGAAACAAGGGGCGGCCTAAATGGTGTCAGAAAGCCGGAGACCGCAGCCGGAGCCGCGGCCGTAGTTGTCGGGGCGATCGCCGTAGGGGAGAGAATTGTTGGGGCGACAGCCGTGGCAGGAGCGGCAGCTATAGGAAGCACAGCGGTCGGGGAAACAACTGTAGGAACAATCACGGCTGGGACAGCAGAGGTCAGCGGCACAGTTGTCGGAATCAATACCGGCGAAGGGGCAGGAGCTGTTGGAATTATCGGAGTCAAAGGAGCAGGGGGCGTCGGAACCACCGGAGTCGGAGGAATTATAACTGTTGGAACCACCGGTAGTGGAGCGGCAACAGATGGCGCAGCCACTGGTGCCGGAGGCACATAGCCGACAGGATATATAAAAATCGTAGCTGGAGGAATTATGCTGGTCAGCTTGGCCACTGAGCCAACTCCAGGAGCAGAAATACTGATATTGAGACTGGTTGAGGGAGGAACATAGATCGGAGCCAATTGAGCTTGAGCAGCTATCGGTGCCAGCAGGTAAAAGCCAGTCAGCAGGATGATGATATGGATGATGATATTAATCCGTTGAAGAGGTCTAATCCGGTTTGGTCTGATAATCATTTTTACACCTCGCTAATCGCATGAACCCTTGAGCAGCTAATCGCATGAACCCTTAGAGCAACAGCAACCTTAAACAGTAACCTTAAAAGCGATTTGGACCTTTAGCTTTTGAATCTTAGATCATAGAATCTGTACTTTTTCTCTCCTCAACTCTGAAAAGCTCTCTCCTCAACCCTAAAAGTGTAAAATAGTGTAAAATCCACATCTCACAACAAGCCACACAAAGAGTATGGATTCCTTCAAAACTTCGATCAACTTTCACCCCCTTCAAATTGAAAAGATTGATTCTAAAAAGACTGATTCTAACGTCAACTATTTCTCAAAAAGCAAGCTTTGTGCCAAAAATACGAAGGATAGCTCGCAGATGTTCCCCATATTTAAAATTAGGAGAAGTAGATAAGCTGCAGGGGAAGGGTATTGAGGTAAAAGACAATA
>JAILZY010000025.1 GCA_023512255.1 bacterium
AAAGCTTTATATTCCAGAATGTTAACTCACACATTTTGTGAAAGTTAACTGATTGATTTTAAAATGCAATCAAGCATCCGCTCTGGCATAAGGTTCAACTACCACTGCCAGTACCACTGCTACCACTGCCAGCTTCGACCTGAGAAAGGCGCTCCCTGATAGAATCAAGTTCCGATTGTAGGACCTGAGCTCGGATCCTCAGCGACTGTTTTTCTATCTCAGGATCAAGCCTTTGATACTTTGCCCCCCAGGCACCAAAACGTATCCAACCCGGCAGGCCAGAAGCAAAGAAGCAATGCCGCCAGCCAAAGCCACCCACTCCCTGGCCACAGCCTCTTCCGAAGCCTTGGCCCAGAGAGTTCATAAAGCCAGGTCTTCCAAAGCCGGCACAAAAGCCTGCCCCTCGGCCACTCATCGGCCCCATCCCTTGTGGTCCAGTTCCATCGCCTCTTGGCATGACGATATCCCTCCTTATTTCCGTCGAGTATTACCCAAAGTTTCAAAGTTTCTTATTATTTCATCATGACTTAGTGCATCAGGTATGCCAGAGGATAGGACAGAGTGATGAATAGAGTATATAATAATTAAAAATCAATAAGTTAACAAGCTAAAAAGATGATCGGCAAGCAGGGAGAAAGTCTCGCTTATGCGACTCAGCTATTGTTATGGAGTCGCAATAATGAAACTTACGGGTTCTATCGCTTAAGTAACGTAACACAAATACGCAGCGGATCAATTACGCTATCAATTGTATGGGCAGACCTTGCAATTGTATGGGCAGACTTTGTGCCCGCTCAGCTTGCGCACTTTATTAGCGAAAAAGACCACTTAGAAATATGCCCTCCGCGATATCGCGAAAATATACCCCTGGTTTGAGATCGAGGAAGCTTGAAACTACCCCCTTGGTTATACGCACCCAAAATAAGTATATCACCTAGTATATCGCCCCCCAATAAAAAATCCCTGATGATCATCTCCGACTGTCTATCTATTTTTTTCTCTATTTTTTTCTGTTTGTCTATTTTTGCTCCTTAAGTTTCAAACACGGCGTCCATTTTTGCTACGCAGAAGCCTTGCTCCCCAGTCAGGCAGATTGCAGATGATAGCATTCTAAGGATCAAGGCTTAGCTGAATAGCCTTAATCAGACCGATTTTTAGAAATCGGCAACTACTCTTTGACCGCAAAAATATTTATGGCATAAGTTATGCTAAGTAAATACATGGACTCAAACTAGATGCTCTTACTGCGCAGCAGGGCATTCTGATTCTACCTTGAGGTAAGGAGAGTTAGGAGGCCCTGTATTTTTCTCAGAAAATGCTATCGGGTCGTTAGAAATGGTAAATAGCCATTAGAAATGGTAAATAGCCAATAGTAATGAGTAAATAAGACTATTCCTCAACTCGCGCACCTTGCAGATTTCCCCAAACCTGTTGTTACCTGCACCGCTTTTGCTGAAGAGCAAGATTCACGCTTGGCTAATCATCAGATTTTGGTACCTCATTAAGCGAAGAGCTTGTGGTGTTTCTTTATTTTATAGCTTCATAGCAGCTATTAAGCCGCTCTTTGAGCATTTTGAACCATGATAAAAAAGAGAAGGAGGTGTTTCGGTATTCGGAAATCTATGTAAGTATAAGTTATGGAAGTATAAAAGATTAATAGTATTTTTCTATCTATCTTGCCAAAGGCTTTTATACCCTCAACCTTAAAAACCAGATGAGAACGAAAAGGAGAATCTCCAGCTATGAGTACCATAAGAAAAAAAACAGGATTCAAAAAAACTGCACTCGGAATCATAATTCTCGCAACTATAATTCTTGGCCGCGTTGCCTTCAGTCAAGCTGCTGCCGTAAGCACTCTCAACTGGTGGCCTCTGCCTCCCTATAACACCCTATGGCCACTGTGGTCACCTGTTCTTTCCCCACCAAATGCGCTGGGCATTCCAACCCCGATTGTCAGCAGCCTGACCAAGAAAACCGTTCTCCCCGTACAGCCAGGGCTTACTTGGGATCCGGTCAATCGGACCTATCCTTGGCTTCTCTATAACACTCCGTCAGGCATGGTATATTATGATCCTCTATTTGGTATTAACCTATGGCCGCCATCATATCTCTTGAGCCCACTTGGGACCCCCCTCCCACTCAACCTGAGTACAGTCAAGTGGAGTACCCTGCTGCCGACAAGCACCACCTGGCTCCAGGCAAATGTTCCGATTGCTAACAATACCTACTACACTACTTATCCGCAATTTGCTCCCCTGCTGAGCGCCGGCTCCATCGCGGGACTAACCTTGATTTAACCAATGATCGCTCTTATATCGCTCTTATTAATTAATCGCTCTTATATTTAATTTATTATAATTTGTTAGATGCCATGCTCACCAGAATAACAATAGAAAGAAATTTTCATGAAGTCAGAAGATCTAGATATCTTTCTTATGGGGTTTCCCCTTATTCTGGTGTCTGCTCTATATACTGGTGTCTTCTTAAGAGCGACAATGATTAGGATAGCGAGGATATAGGATAGCGAGAGATTGAGGTATACGCAAAGAAGGCGCGATATGAAGGCACGGTATGGAGGTATATGCGAGAAGGCAAAGGATATTGCTAACTCATTGAACTACATGTATTTTAAATTAGTTCAATAATGTGTAGAGAATATCCCCCGGTGAGCCTGGTTTTGAGTTTCAACCAGGCTCATCTTAAAGTTAAAAAGCTCAACTATGGGCAATTACTCAATTATATTAGCAATTAATTAGATGAGGTCAATTTATGAAAACCGATTATTTCGGAATTAAATCAGAGAAAAAGATTGCGATAATTTTAAGTATCATGATCTTGCTTTTGTCAGCAGCCCTTCCCAAATCTGGCAGTGCCCAGCTCATGCCTTACTATCCACCCGCTTTTTATGGATATTTCCCAATGGGAGCACCACCTTTCTTCTATAGTTATCCAGCCTATGGCTACCCAAGCAGACAGGCCCATGTCCCACTGACAAGTCTTCTTTTAGCCACTACTCTCACTACCCCGACCACAACCATACTGCCAACTACTACTCCAACTACGACGATTGGCACTACCACCGCTCTGCTACTTGGCGGAGTTTCGACTACTACCCTGGCCCTGCTGGCGGCGACAACCCCAACTACGGTTACCACCACGGTCCCAACCGTTACCACTACACCGACGATTGGCACTACCACCGCTCTGCTGCTTGGCGGTGGAGTTTCGACCTCGACGCTGCTTCTGCTCGGTATCTGATCCTGCGGCTGTGCTTACTTACTTATGCCACGCACTTATGCTCAGCAGCATCTGATCCGTGTGCTTTAGGCGTGCAGGCATAAGCGGCAAGGGTGCGGCTATCGAAACAAGCTTATGATCCGTGTGCCTTGGTCGTGCAGGGTATTCGGCAATCAGGAAACCTTAGGATCAGGCAGCTGATCAGTACGCCTTGGCGTGTAAGGTAATTTCCGATAGCCAGTATTTGAGGGTGTATACATCTTATGCGTGTGTTTGCGCGTGTGGTAAGGGAATGAGAATTTACTCTCAAACCTTACTCTAATCTCTCTTCTCTCTGCACCAAGGAGCCTGTCCGAAAAAAGACCTGAGACAAAGAGATTATCGGCTGAGCTCAAAAAATTATCGGCTGATAATCACTAACTATGGTCAAAGTGTACGGGCAGGCTCCTCCCTCCTTATATTAGCCCGCTTATTTTACTTTTCGGTGAAAAGCCAGCTTAATTACATTCTGCCATTCTGAGCGAATAGCTCAGAATCAAAGCATAACCTACTGGATGTCGAAAATTCATAAATGATAGACATAAGTGCGATCTTCAGTAATCCTTCAGGGTGGGTTAGTCTTTAAAAAAGCGAACAAATCGGCCTATTATGCAGAAAAGAAACTAAGGGGAATCCATGTAGGTGAGCAAGGCTCCCCCCTGGAAAGAAACTCACCATGTGTCAGCTCCAGCGAAAGAGGAGAAATAGCAATGAGTACAAACCCTACGACCTCATCAGATATCCAGCCGCAAGTTCAAAACCTGCTTAAAAAATGTCCATTCTGCTCCGAAGCTATTCTTACGGATGCGAAAAAGTGTAGATACTGTGGAGAATTTCTCGACCCGCAGCTTCGGGCAGCGGCCCAAAGCTCATCTCAGTCCAAATGGAATCCCGCAATAGCTGCCCTCCTGTCGCTCATTGTGCCAGGTGGAGGGCAGATCTATCGGGGAAAAATTAGACAAGGGTTCCTGTGGCTTTTTGCGGTCGCGGCAGGCTACACCCTATATCTTTTGCCTGGTATCGTCCTCCATGCCGTTTGCATTTCTCTTGCGGCCGTGGGCAATACTACCCGTGAAGACTAGAGCGGTAAGGATTTTAGAAAGCCAAATCACCACCAGATCAATAATCACTAAAAATATCACTCCTAAAAATATCACCCCTTCATCCCTGCTTTACTCATCCCATTTGTCCGATGGAAGAGAAAAGATAAGGGTGAAGGGGTGTGTTTTTAGGTTAACTACTTAGGATTTCGAGTACTTATCTTGCTTTTTTCAGTGGCAGCAACTGCACTTTTTGACCGAAGCACCAGTTAGAGCAACAAGATCCTGAGGGATCTTTTTCGGTACCGGTTGCATGTTAATATACTTTTCAATCAGCAAAGCAGTATTGTGGGCATTTAACTTCTTGAACAGAAAATCAAGTTGAGCCTCAAGTTCCTGACTGATAGCCTCTTTTATTTCTGCTGGCAGCATCCAAAACTCTTTCTTGAATGGACCAAACCCTTTCTTTCGGGTTTTATAAATGAATTGCTCCTCGGTCTGCCCTTCTTTCCATTCGCTGGCACAGTTGGCCTTGAGCCAGTCATAGATCCTGGTCCTGAGCTCCTGAGGTAGAGCTTTACTTTCATAAATGATATTCTGAAATCCTGTAGCTAGGTGAACCTCAGCAGTTTCAGTCTCTGGGAAGCGGTGGAAGGCCTCCTCGGGCAGGGTTGAGGCTCCATGCTGAACAGCACCAGCCAGGCCATATTTTTCCCTAGCCATTTTGGACAGGGTTTGCAGGGTATTAAAATCCAGTTTTACCTTGGCAATGCTCCCATCGGGCAAAACTACCCCACCATGTTCGGTACCGGTCTGAACACTGATTTTACTTATTCCCTGAAGATCAGAATCTAACTGACGAAGACTCTTGCGATAGCCTTCCATAAAGGCGATCAACTCTTCCGGAGTACTGTTTTTCCCACCGACCTCGCCGATCTCACCGCCTACGGAAACCGTTATCCCTTGCGGCTCGATTTGCCGGATATAGGCCGTGAGTTGAGCAGCTACGGTGTAGTTATCCTTCTGCTGTTCCTCGATGGTGGGTTTACTCAAATCCACAAGGGTTGAGCTGTCAATATCTATATTATAAAAGCCGCTTTCAATCGCCTCGCTGATCAGTTTCTTAAGGCCGTTAATTTCGCTTTCCGGACTCTCCCGGTACTTTTTGGCATTGACCTGGAAGTGGTCTCCCTGAATGAAGATCGGACCGACGTAGCCGGTCTTGATAGCCGCAGCTAAGCACTGAGAGGCATATTCTGCCGGTGGCTGAAAGGTATAACCAATTTCTGATTTGGCGATTTCAAAAATGAAAGATTTAGATTGGTTTTTCTGCGCGGTTTTAATGATCGCCTGAGCGACATAATAAGTGAGCCCACGAATATTGATCGCCGGAACCGTGATCCCCTCGAATTCATCCCTTCCCCTGGCTTCATAAAACTCTTGAATGGAGGAGGGAAAAATATCGAATTCCCGAGCTGCCTCCCAGATAATCCACTGACAGGCTTGCGTTACAGCCTTATCCTCATTAATACTTGCATTCAATGCTAACTCATCGATCAGGCGGCCCCTAAATAACTCCTGGTCAGTAATATTAAGTGTGCCATCCGAAATAGATACTCCATCCTTAATACTATCCAACAATTCTCGTAAGTTAGAGTATATAGTCATCGTTAAATCCACCCCTGAGTTTATTGATTCGTTTAAGATTGTTGAACTCATAAGTGTCCGACCATAAAGGTTTATAACTTGACATAATAACGTAGCCATGGACAAGTAAAATAATTATCCAGGCCAGGATGTTATAACTCATTATGGTTGGTCGCTTAGCGCCTTTCCCTCGCCCTCAAAGAAAAATTTCTGCGATTGCTGATAGAATAGTGGATAGTAACTCTTGGAGATATCTTCCCCCCTTTCAATTTTTACTTACGGATTGGATTTGAATTTTAATTCTGATTTGAATTTTACTGGATTAACCAGATTAATATAAGGTCTTGCAGAAGGAATGTAAAGAAAAAAAATGCATTTCTTTACTTCTTGAAAAATTAAAAACTCTGCCCTACCCCTTTGTGGTATTCCCGCCTTAACCTAGCGCCATTCTCGAAAAAGCGGGGATCTAGGAATACCAAGGCCTTGTGGATTCCTCCCTGTGGTGGATTACTGCCTGTGCAGGAATGACAAAAAGGCGGAATTTTAGAAATTCACGCCTAGCCAGAATCACTCATGGCTAGCCAGAATCACTCATGGTATAAGCATTCAACACAGTAAGCTTGATGCCCATAGTTCAGTTTAATTGAAAACCTATACTTTCGTCTTTTTTCGTCTCTCTGAGAACTTGAGTTAGAATGACTAAGGTTTCTAAGATGGTTTCATCGCAATGCTAAAACATATCAATTACACAATCATACACAATCACAATCAATTGGGCGAACCTTGTGTCCGGCCCAAATTGCGCACTTTGTTGGCAAGAGAACCCTAACAACATAGCCTCTACTTAGAACAAAGATTATTGGCCTCTGAAAGGAAAAACCCCTTGCGGTCTCAACCACCTAAGGAGGGGAGACCGCAAGGGGTGTGGAAGGACGACCCTAAGTTATAAAGGCGCTGCCTTACTTACCGGCCAAGCTACTCTTTGCTTGGCTTAAGCGAGGTCGAGCTTCGAGGTGAGCTGGTCGGAGTACGAGGTGGAGGAAGCACTCGGTATATGTAGTCAGCACCGAAGAATTCAAGATCTATCCCATTATACTTGAACGAACCTGTCACTTCAAAATAATCGTCAACTGGAAATTCAGTAACATCACCTCTTCTAAACCTGCAGATAGCCATATGCTCTGTCCAGTCTCGGTTAATCGAGCGGGCCGGTGCACCATCAGCCACAGCCCGGTAAATAGTCAAAGCATCATACGGAGCAGGGAACTTGATGAAGGCGTCAAACGCGGTCCCATTCGGCAGCTTCTGAATCTCATCCTTAATCACGATCTGATCGCCAACCAGCCTGAGAACTACGTAAAATTTCACAGAATCTTTACTCGTATTTCCGCAATAATCCTTAGCTATTATAGTGATAACGTTGTGTCCAACCAGCTTTGATAGGTCGATCGGGATGCAAGAAGGAGCAGTAATATCAACCGGCGCACCGCCATTGTTGGACAGAAGGACAGTCACTTCAGGATTAGGATCGCAGTTGTCAGTTACAGTGTAGCAGAAGTCGAGCTTGTCTGTACTGAAGTACTTTGGCTTCAGCGGCGGATCTATAGTGATCTTGGGAGGTTCAACCTCACGGACAGTTATCCAGAAACTGCACTCAGCCTTATTCCCGCACTTATCTGTAGCCGTACAAGTAACTAAATATTTGCCCTCACATTTTCCTGGTGGAATGGGGAAGAAATCACCCGGATTATAGTTACAAGTCACGGTCAGGTCGCCACAATTATCCTCAAAGATTGGCAAAGGCCAGGTTACTACCGCGCCGCATTGCCCAGGATCATTATTGACTACAATATCATCAGGACATGGAGTCACTATCTTAGGAGGTTCTTCATCACGAACAGTTATCCAGAAACTGCACTTAGTCTCATTTCCGCATTTGTCTTTGCCGGTGTAGATAATCTGATACTTACCTTCACATTCTCCTGGTGGAAGGGGGAAGAAATCCCCTGGGGCTACACTATGAGGAGTTGAATCATCAGGGTAAACAGCGATAACCGTCACGGTGACATCATTACAATTATCAATAAAACGTGGCGGGTCCCATGATACATAGGCACCACACCGGCCATCTTTCTTGTCTTTTGCGGAAGTACTAATATCATCTACGCAATGACTTACCATGGGAGGTTCTTTATCCAAAACAATTACAAGACGGCTCCAAGAAGCTGGATTTCCTGATGAATCTTTAGCAATGCAAGTGATCAGCGTGCCTTTGGCACTATCTTCACATTCTGCGGGTAAAGGTTTGCTCGGGTCAAAAGGCGTACCGTCAGGATAGGTACAAGTAACCTCTGTCACCTCGCAATTATCAGTAAATGCTGGTGGATCCCAAGGGACTATAGCACTACACTCTGTAGGATCATTAGGAACAATGATAGGTGGAAGAGGTAGAGGTGGTACCGGAGCCTCTGTGTCATTCACCGTTACCGTAGCTGTGCAGGTGCTCTGGTTGCCGCTGGTATCAGTTACGGTCAGGGTAACCTCATTGGGACCAATATTATCGCAGGTGAAGGTATCTGGGGAGACCTTCATTTCGGCAATGCCGCAGTTGTCCGTCGAGCCATCATCTACATCCGAGGGGGTAATAGAGACCTGGCCGCTGGCATCAAGCTGCACGGTGATGTCCTTGCACCTGGCCTCAGGAGGAATTAAATCCACCACCGTTACTGTAGGTAGGCAGATGCTAGGAGGATTGCCGCTGGTGTCAATGACGATAAAGGTAACCAGATTGCAACCAATATTATCGCAGGTGAAGGTATCGGGGTAGACCTCCATTTTGGCAATTCCGCAGTTGTCCGTCGAGCCATCATCTACATCCGAGGGGGTAATAGAGACCTGGCCGCTGGCATCTAGATACACGGTGATGTCCTTGCACCTGGCCTCAGGGGGAATTAAATCCACCACCGTTACTGTAGCTGGGCAGATGCTAGGAGGATTGCCGCTGGTGTCAATGACGATAAAGGTAACATCATTGGGACCAATATTATCGCAGGTGAAGGTATCGGGGTAGACCTCCATTTTGGCAATTCCGCAGTTGTCCCATGAGCCATTATCTACATCCTGGGGGCTGATTCTAGCCTGGCCGCTGGCATCAAGCTGCACGGTGATGTCCTTGCACCTGGGCTCAGGGGGAATTGAATCCACCACCGTTACCTTAGCTGGGCAGGTGCTCTCATTGTCGCTGGTATCAGTTACGGTCAGGGTAACTGAAATCTCTTTGCCGGCATCATCGCAGGTGAAGGTATCTGGGAAGACCTCCATTTTGGCAATTCCGCAGTTGTCCCATGAGCCATTATCTACATCCTGGGGGCTGATTCTAGCCCGACCGCTGGCATCAAGTTTCACGGTGATATCTTTAGCTATGCACTGGGGCGGAATTTTATCTTCTACCTTACTGCTCTTCTCGATGATACCATTCAACCATTTACTCTGGTCGTTAGAAGGTAGAATACTTACAGCAGCCTCGACCTTTATATCATCACCATCTTTAGCAGGGGTGAGCAAATCACAGATAGCAACTATAGTACTATTTATATCTTGTCGACAAACCTCTTGATTATTAAGGTAAAATGTTAACTGCGCTTTCTTACTACTTATATTATTCTCACATAAAACTTTAGCGATTAGGGAATTACAATCGCCTGTAACTTCGAGATCTACCCAGGCATTATAGGTGGACTTTGTGCCTTTTTCGTTATTATAGGTAACGGTGACCTTAATTTTATCAACTCCTGAGTCCCCAGTCGTATACGCCCATTTAACCTTTCCATCATCATCAGTTGAAAGAAATCCAGAGGATTTATCCTGATTAGGGCCCTCAACAATTTCAATGAAAACCAATGCATCTTTTATTGGGGCAGAGCCTTTTTTAACTCTACACTCAATATCAGCTTGGTTACCTACAGGAGTTACAAAATTTTGAGGGGAAAGGTAAATATCAAACGAAGATGTAGTTACGCTATTTGCCTTGATAAACACAGCCGTATCGGCGGAATTAGCACCAATGCCGCCTATAACCAGCTTGAGATGGTTAACTGTCCCAGGGAAAACCTCGGCCTCACATTTTAAAACCTGACTAACCCCATTTGATCGGATATCAATTAAGCCACCATTTGGTGCATAATTAACCCCATTGACGAAGAAACCAAAAGCATTACTGCTCTCACGGCTAACAGATATTTTATTCGCTTTAGAGCTCACTACATATTCAAAGGTCAGAATACTGCCATCAGGCACAAAGTCAAATTCCAGCACAGCCGGCAGCTCGCTCGTCTTAGCTATGTCCTGGCCAGAGGCCCTGACTGTTCCAGGTCGAGCAGGTTTGCCCAGGCTAGCGATATCCATCGTGCTGAGGATGATGCCGCTTTCAAACCCTACAATTTTCTCTCCACCGGTAAAGATACCGCCAGAATAAGGCGATCCGCTCCATTTGACATTAGAGATAGTGATTCCTTCTCCGGCGATAGTCTCTGCCAGGATAGTTGGATCACCTATTGCTTCCATGTCCTTAGTCGCCAACTTGCTTAATTCTCCGGTGGCAGGAGACGGCGGGGAAATGGTAGTAATGACAGGCATGGTTTTGATTGGCCCTGGCTGACTGCTTGCTGCCATCACGGGCGTATGAATTCCTAACAGGAGTAGAACAAAAGCTCCTACCAGTATGCCCGAAATCCAATATTTCTCCATCCTTTTCCATTGCTTCAATTGCTTCATTCTTCACTCTCCTTGAAAAGATACCTTACTTCTTGAAACATTACCTGGTTCCTTCATTCTGGTTCCTTCATTAAAGCTTTTTGATGCCTTTGGTTAAACCTAAGGAACCTTCAATTATACTGTTATACTGTATGTCCTACTGTCTGTATATCCTGACTGTCTCTCCTTAATTTTTTCCTCCATTTTGCTCTCAATTAATAACTGGTAATAACCGGCTAAATAACTACGCTTTTGCACAAATCTCTCCCTGCCTTGAAATTCTTAAAAATTATCTTTCCCTACCAAACCCAGCAAAATCGAGCCCAGTAAAATCGAAAGGTTCGGAGAAAAAGTGCAGCAGAAGTATAATAAATAAAATAAATTAATCTACTCGCTCTCTTTGTTTATTGCTCTTGCCTATTGTTTTGTAGACTGAATATCTGATTGAGAAGGGGAGAAAAAATTATCAGGCTTCCGAAATCGCTTATTAAGTCTTATTCATTGATTATAAAAAGTTGTTCACTTCACCTCCTCATAGCATTAATAAAATAAATCATATACTTATGTGCTAATATGAGTTTTATTTATAACTTTCTGATCCAGCATACTTCCTACAACTTTCACCCCCTCTCTTTACGATGATTTTCCACTAATTGAAAGACATAAGCGACAGAGGGTTCTCAAACCCCTAAAAAGAATATAAAGAATATAAAGAAAAGAATATAAAGAATATAAAGAAAAGCAATGACTTTCCCCTTCCAAGAGCTCATCTCTAAATATCCATCAAATAAGGAATGTTGTAATGGTTATTTTTTTAATTTTTAATAATTGCAAAAAATATACCATATTTCTAATTTCTAATTAATAGAAAATATTTAACTATATTTTTATATAATATATATAAATTAATATTATTTATAGAATAGAAATGTTTTAAATTATGAATTTCTTTGCAATAAATATGAAAATATTTTCATATACTCAATTATTTTTTTCTCAAAAAACTATGCTTTTGCATTTTTTCTTCGAATCCTTGATTTTAATGGATTTGCTATTAGAGATAATTTTCAAGGATTTCAAGGCGCTAAGAAATTTCTGCAAAAGTGTAGAAAAAAGTAACGAACGTATAGATAGCAGATCAGACAGGCATCGATCAGGTCGTCTATCCCTTATTGTGTTCTACCTGGGGCTAGCGCGAGCCTGGGCTTTTGACCAGGCACAGGGACGAAATGGGCGATAAGGCAAACTGGGATTAAATCCCTGAAATCGCGTATTCCCTGCTGGTACTATAAACGGGTATAAACGGGCGGGTCAGAAATTTCCCCTAGAGCTCATCCCTCCAGGTATTCCCTACTGATACGAAACGGGTATTCCCCTGACTTAAGGAGCAGCGAATCTGAGTCGTCTGGTCAATCTCTCCTCGTTGAGGTATTCACCCTGCCGTAAGGAGTAGCGATCTTCGAGTACGGAAATATTCCCCCCAAAAAATATTAAAGTGCCATGCCTGTTTGCCCTATGGCGAGGTAGCGATACGAAGTGAAATCTGCCGATAAAGTGTAGAATTTCAAGTTATGGATAGCACAACTTCTATTTAGCCAAATTTCTATATTAATATTAATATTGTGATATTTATTGTGATATTGCAGGACTCCTAAACGAGGAGTCGAGAAGACAAGCTCGATCAGTCCTTTGGCCAAGAGTTGAGGAGACTTTTAGCAAAGACAAGAACTTCTAAACTAATTTTAAGGGACGAGTCTTTATTTTAGGAAACAAGTCTTTCTTGGAAAGCTTCTCTTTTGTGGCATAAAGAGTAAAAATCATACTTGACAGCTTAAAATTCACAATGCTATAATCCAGAAAATCAAATTCCATGAAACTATTCTCAATCTCATTCCCTAGCAAGTGATGTCGCAAGCGATGTATTTTTTATGCCGGTTTGTCAAAATTTCGTTTGAAACTTAGCTGAATTTCTGCTATTCTTTTATAGAGATTTAGTGCTATATTTAAGGTTATAGTGAAAATGTGCATTTTTTTATGAGGTTAGGAGGGATGCATGGGACATGGCATTCATTTTCTCAGTTATGGTGAGTCGATTTTCTGGACCCTGCTTATCAGTGGGATATTAATTGTATTTTCAAAACTGGCTCTGAGCCAAAAAAATCTGGGCGTACCAGAAGGGCTTCAGAATCTAGCCGAGGGCTTGGTTGAATTTATGCTCGGCATGTTTGAGCCAGAGTTGGGCAAGAAGGTAATGCCTCTTGTCCTGCCTTTTCTCGGTGCATTTTTTCTCTTCATTCTGATCTCAAATATCTTTCTCCTCATCCCATTCGCTCAATGCCCAACCGGCGATTTAAGCACCACAGCCGCACTTGCGGTCATCTCGCTTGCTGGAGTGCATATTCTCAGTATTAAACTGAAGGGCTTCAAAAAATACGTATATGATTGGTTTAACCCCTATCCAGAGTTAACCGCAAAAGCCGAGGGTGAGGAAGAAGGAAAAGTAGGCCCGCTTAAATCTATCTTTAAGAAAATCAGTGGCTTTCTGTACTCTGGAATGATGAGAATTATTGTCTCTCTGCTGATTATCCTCCACGTCATGGATAATTGCGCCCGGCTCTTATCTCTTTCTTTTCGACTTTTCGGTAATATCTTCGGAGAGCATACGGTATATGCCATGGTTTCACAGGTAGCCATGGGCAGTTATCGAATGGTAATTCCCCTGTTCATCCCGTTGTTAATTCTCTTATTGGATGTTTTAGCGGCTACTATTCAAACAGCCGTATTTTGCATGTTGAGCACTTTTTACCTAAAAGAGGAAGCTGCGATTCACCATTAAAAAGGGAGCAGCAATACGTCACTTTAACCTAATATTTATGGAGGTACAACTTTTATGGATAGCATGATTGTGCTGAAAATGGTTACCACCTTTAGTGCTGTAGTTGCTATTGCTATTGGAGCCCTGGGAGCTGCTATCGGTATGTCAAAAATCGGAATGGCCGCTCTGGAAGGTATTGCCAGACAACCAGAGATGGCTGGAAGAACCTTTACCACCATGCTGATCGCTATGGCTCTGATTGAAGCCTTGGCTATCTATTGTTTGCTGATCTCCTTGGTCCTTATCTTCGGTAATCCGTTCATACATTAAAAATCAGGATGTAGAAGGGGAGCCTTTTCACATCCACCTAGAATAAGGTGAATAAAATATGCTAGGGTTCAGTTTTGTTAAATTTCTCTTTAGCATAGTAAACTTTGTCGTGCTCATGGTCATCCTCAAAAAACTCTTCTTTAAGCCAATCATGAATGTCCTAGAGGAGAGGAAGGCTAAGGTAGCGGCTGAGCTGGCCAAGGCGGATGAAGCAAGAGCAGAAGTGGCCAAATTGAAAGAGAGCGGAGAGAAGATCATTCTGACAGCCAGACAAGAAGGAGAGTTGATTCTCAAAAAGGCTCGAGAGAATGCGGATCAGGTGATTGCTCAGGCTAAGGCTGAGGCAAATAATATTGTTCAGGAAGCCAAAGCCAGCATTGAGCGCGAAAAAGAGGAAATCCGCCGAGAGATGTATTCTGTATTGATCGATTTAGTCTCCTTAGCTTCCAGAAAAGTCATGTATGGATCAATTCATGAGGATTATCAGAAAGCATTAATCGAAAGTGCTGTTGGGCAGAGCCTTAAGCAGGCATATCTGCGAGGAGGAATGGCTAATTAACTTTTAATTTCCGAGTAACCGATCCCTGGATCACAGGATGGCCATTATTAGGGGCAGAGGCGGCGATGGTTACGGGGAACCGCCCCCTGGATCACAGGATCGTCAAGGAAGGCTTCAAGGTTATGAAAGATATTTTACAGCAGGATTTGAAAGAGGTTCTCTCTGAATGTAAATTACCGCTGGTCCTCCTCACCTCTGTTCCTCTCAATAATAATTTTGTCAGCAACCTGGAACAAAAGCTGTCTGAAATTGCGGACCGGAAAATCGAAATTCGGGTTTTTGAGGATTCGAAGCAGGAAGGAAGCGTTCTTTTCCTCACCGAAGACTTGAAAATCAACCTGGACATCCGTCATTCCTTTGCTGATTCGCTTGAGGAAAAGCTTCGGATGTTGCGGGAGGGTATTGATGTTGCCAAGGTCCAGGATGTAACCAGTCAGATCAGGCAGATTATTGAGAGCACAGAGCCGACGTTCAAAGTGGATGATATCGGCCGCGAGGGGGTGGTTCTGGAGGTTGGAGATGGAATCGCTCGGGTTTCGGGGTTAGGAAAGGTCGGCTACAACGAGGTTGTCCAGTTTGAAAACGGCGGCTATGGCCTAGCCTTCAACCTGGAACGCAACAGTGTAGGTTGTATTTTGCTCACCCCCGAAGAGGAAATCCCTGAGGGGAGCCGAGTGGTCAGCACCGGCAAACTAATGCAGGTCCCAGTTGGCGATGGGATGATCGGACGAATCGTCAATGCTGTGGCCGTGCCTATTGATGGTAAGGGAAGGATTGAGTCCAATAAGTTTCGGCTGATTGAGCGCAAAGCTCCTGGAGTTATGCTTAGAAAATCGGTCTGCGAGCCGGTTCAGACCGGAATTAAAGCCATTGACGCTCTGGTCCCGATTGGGCGAGGCCAGCGCGAGTTGATTATTGGTGATCGAAAAATCGGCAAGACCGCTCTGGCCGTAGATACGATTATCAATCAGAAAAACTCTGATCTAATCTGCATCTATTGTGCTATCGGACAAAAGGCAGCCGCGGTAGCCAAGGTGGTCCATGTCCTCCAGAAAGAAGGAGCCTTGAAGCACACGATTATTGTGGCTGCTCTGTCGAATGAGCAGACTGCCTTCCGCTTCCTGGCTCCCTACACTGCCTGTGCCATTGGCGAGGAATTTATGGAGCAGGGCAGGCATGCCTTAGTCATCTACGATGATCTTTCAAAGCACGCCATGTCATATCGAGAAATGTCAGCTCTGCTCAAGCGGCCAATAGGACGTGAGGCTTATCCGGGAGATATTTTCTATATTCACTCTCGACTCCTTGAGAGAGCAGCCAAACTGCGTGATGATTTGGGAGGAGGGTCACTAACCGCCCTCCCCATTATTGAAACCCTGGGTGGAGATGTAACTTCGTATATCTCAACCAATGTCATTTCGATTACTGATGGACAGATCTACCTCCAGAGCGAATTGTTCAATACCGGGTTTCGCCCGGCAATCAATGTGGGGCTTTCGGTCTCCCGTGTCGGTGGTGCAGCCCAGCTCAAGGCTATGAAGCGGGTAGCTGGCCGAATGAGGGTGGATTTGTCCCAGTACCACGAGATGGCCGCGTTCGTAAAATTCGGGGCCGAACTTGATGAGGCAACCAAGGCCCAGCTAGCCCGTGGTGAGCGTGGACGGGAGCTTCTTAAGCAGGTTCAGTATGCACCGATGCCGGTAGAGGAGCAGATCGCCATCATTTACGCGGTAGTCAATGGTTTTCTGGATGACATTCCGGTCAAGATGATGAGTGAGTTTGAAAAGGGGTTTATCACCCATATCCGTCAGAATGTTCCTGAAATATTCTCTAAGATACTTGAGCTAAAGGATATTAATCAGGAGATTGAAGGCTTGTTGAAAAAGGCGATCACGGATTTCAAGGGTATTTTTATGGCGGGTGAAAAGCCTCTCCAGGCAAAGTAGACTGAAAGGGCTTCACAAAGGTTAGGATAGATCAATGTCACAAAAGCTGATTGAGTTACGGCATCATATCCAAAGCGTTGAGAATATTAAGGCAACAACGCAAACGATGTCTACTGTTGCGGCCGCAAAGCTAGCCCGATCTCGAAACAAGGCTGCCTCGCTGCGGACCTATGCAGAAAAAATGAGAGAAATCGTTCAGGTTCAATCCTACTATATCGCTGAAATGAGCGATCGGGCGGCAGAGATTTCCCCCCTGTTCCAATCAAAGCCGGGTGAGGGGAAAACGGTTTTTGTGGTCATCGGCTCTGATATCGGCATGTGTGGAAGCTATAACGGACAGATTGGCCGACTAGCTCTAAGCAGAATAGAAGAATTGCAGGCTGAGGGGCAAGTGTGCGCTGTTTATTGCAAGGGTATCAAAAGCGAGGAGTTCTTTAGGCGGAAGACGAAAATTCCTATTATCGGCATGGAGAAATGGTCAGAGGAGGGAGTATCGATCAATGACGCCATTAACCTGCTGAGAACCATGGTCAAGCTCTTCAACCAGGAAGACATTAAGGAAATCTACTGTGCTTATACGAAATTCTATAGCCCGGTAAAACGCGAGCCTACTATTCTAAAAATGCTTCCGCTGAGCTTTGATATCCTGCCTGCTGGCAAATTTCAGGTCTTTGAGGATTGGATTTACGAGCCGGATGCCATTACCATTCTGAAAGAGCTCATTCCCACCTATTTCCGGGTTCAAGTCTTTGATATGCTGCTTGAGTCTTATGCCAGTGAGCAGGGAGCTAGGATGATGGCTATGGAAGAGGCTTCTGATCGAGCTGAGGAGACCTTGCGGGAGCTGCGAGTCGCCTACAACAAGATGAGGCGCGATTTAATCACTCTGGATCTTTTGGGCATCCTGAGTGCGGCTAATGTGATCGAAATGGAGGCGGCCAAAAAAGCCGGCGGCTTGCTATAAACTTGTTATCTTGAGTAGCTAACATGGTTGCTCAAAGCAGAGAAGCTTTAGGGAGGATGGTATTCCCATGCCAAAGGAAATGGATGATAATATTTCCTCAAGTTTGAGGGAAAAGCTCGATAATGTCAAGAAAATAAGTGGCAGTGGAAACGGCGAGTCCGTTGGCCGGGTAATACAGGTATTAGGACCGGTAGTTGATGTGGAGTTTTCGGGTGAGTTGCCGCAGATTAACAATCTGCTCAGGGTCAATGATCGTCAAAACGGCCTGCCTCTGGAAGCGGTCCAATTGATGGGTCAAGGCGTGGTGCGCTGCATTGCTCTCGATTATAATGACGGTCTTCAGCGAGATTCCATAGTCTATGATACCGGTGCGCCGATCTGTGTTCCTGTTGGACCAGCGGTTCTGGGACGGATGTTCAACATCCTCGGAGAGCCTATTGATGAGCGGGGACCGGTTGATACCGACAGATTCGAGCCTATCTACAAGCCACCGATTCCGTATGCCAAACTAGAAACCTTTCCCCAGGTGTTTGAGACCGGTATCAAGGTCATTGATCTTATTACCCCCTTCCCTCGTGGGGGAAAGGTAGGGCTGTTTGGAGGTGCCGGGGTCGGCAAAACCGTTATTATTATGGAATTGATCCGGAATGTGGCTATGGAACACTCCGGGGTTTCGATCTTTGGTGGAGTTGGAGAGCGAACCAGAGAGGGAAATGATCTGTGGCACGAAATGTATGCCTCAGACGTTCTCAATAAGGCAATTCTTGTTTACGGCCAGATGAATGAGTCTCCGGGCTGCCGTTTTCGAGTTCCCTTTACTGCCCTGACTATGGCTGAGTACTTCAGAGATGAAGCCAGACAAGACGTTCTCCTCTTTTTGGATAATGTCTTCCGTTATGTTCAGGCTGGTCTTGAAATTTCCCTCCTGCGAGCCCGTGTCCCTTCGGAAGTCGGCTATCAGCCTACCCTGTTTACGGAAATGGGGGCTTTGCAGGAGCGAATCGCCTCAACTGCCCGTGGGGCCATTACTTCGGTCCAGGCGGTTTACGTTCCAGCTGACGACCTAGCTGATCCTGGTCCGGCTTCGGTCTTTACTCATCTTGACGCCATGGTGGTTTTGTCCAGGAAAATAGCTGAGCTTGGGCTTTATCCGGCTCTTGATCCACTGGCCTCAAACTCTCAGATCCTGGAACCTTGGATTCTTGGCGAGCGACACTGCGAAGTTGCCCGTAAGGTGAAAATGTATCTTGAGCGCTATAAAAACCTCCAGGACCTGATCGCTATCCTAGGCTTGGAAGAGCTTTCCGAAGAGGATCGGGTAGTGGTAACCAGAGCCCGACGAATTCAAAAATTTCTGACTCAGCCCTTCCACGTAGCCGAGACTTTTACCGGAATGCAGGGTCGGTATGTAACTCTTGAGGAAACCCTGAGTGGATTTGAGGCTCTCTGTGATGGGAAATATGATGATGTCCCTGAGCAGGCCTTTTACATGGTGGGAAACATTGATGAAGCGCTAGCTCAGGCCTCCAAGTTTAAGGATCTTGAAGAGAAAGGCAAACGGAAATGAGCCAAGAGAGGACAGGTCATGATAGCCAGGAGAAAATAACCTTTCAGGTTATCTCTCCTGAAAAGGTTCTTATTAATGAGAAGGATGTCGATATTGTCGTCTTCAGATACAAATATGCTCCTGATAAAGATGAAGGAGAAGTCGGCATAATGAGAAACCATGCTCCCATGCTTGTCCGCCTGCCACAAGTTGCTCCGGTAAGGTATGTGAAGGGTGATCAGACTTATTTCCTGGCCGTAGCTGGAGGTTTTGTTGAGGTCAGAAATAACCGGGTGACTGTGCTCTCAACCGGAGCAGAGAGAGTATCGGACAAACAAGAGCTTGATGCGGCTATCAAGGCTAAGAGGCGGGCCGCAGCCTGGCTTGAGGAAGGTGAGCGGATCGGCAAGGTGGAATTTGATGAGAAACTAGCCGAGGCAGAAGTGAAGAAAGAGGTTATTCGTATCTACAAGGAACAAGCAGGCGACCAGAAATAGCCTGAACCATTGGCAACCACCACTGGGCCTGACCGATACGAGCATTGAAAAGATAACAAAAACCACAAACAGGGCCAACTACAAAATTCTTAGCGCCTTGTCTGTGGTTTTTGTTTTTTATTTCTAAATATTTATTTCTAAATAATGGGCACTTTTTGTAACAATTAGCCTCAAGGGTAATTTTTTAACTCAATTTCCTTGATGCCTGCTTTTGTTACTAACTCATTGCTTAGAAGCCGATGGCTGCTGCTGTGGGGGAGCAAGAATCTCCAGTTTGAGCTTAATATTGTCCCGTATCCAGTGCTCGTCCCACCATTCGATCGGATTGACAAAGGTGCCGCCAATCAGCATAGAAAAATGCAGGTGGTCCCCTCCAGCCCAGCCGGTATCGCCAGTAGTGCCGATTTTCTGCCCACGGGTTACTTTCTGGCCACAGGAGACGGAAAAATTACTCAAATGGCTATACATGCTAAAAACATTCTGGCCATGATCAATTATAATTGTTTTGCCATAGATTCCCAAGTCCCCCTGATAGATCACTAGCCCACTGTTAGCCGCCGGTACTGGCGAGTGAGCTAATGAGGCTAAATCCACTCCAAGGTGAGTCTGCTCATCAATATGTTTCCCGCCATACAGGTAGATCCTATGATCAGCAAAGAGGGCCGAAGGCTCAGCATCTGGAAGCCGCAAGAATCTGCCTTCCCAGAGAGATTCGGGTTGAGATTTGCGGCAGATTTCCCGAATCTGCCGATGATTTTGATCCCGCCAATAATTGTTGATTCTCAAAAAAGCATCGGTTAGTGACATTCCGCTTAGGGTATCATCCATAGAAAAAAATTGTGGAATCTTTCTTTGGAGAAAATCATCAGAGATAGTCAGAGAATCCTGACGAAATTTCTTTTTTTTCAACAGATAATAAAAGCTGACTCTGGCTTCATTGCCGGCTTCATCCCTTGAGATCAACTCTATCTTAGGAGCTGGCTGGTCATAGGGAAGGGCAAAATAGACCACACGAGCCTGGGGATAATTAGCCGCTTTAACTGGAAATCCAGGATAGAAGGCATTATCCACCAAGACGCCATCTTTTATTGAATCATCAGAGGTCTGATAAACCACAAAGCCGGTGCCGCCCTGATTTAGATAGTGCTGAGTGCTCAAGCAGGAGAGATTAGGTGGTATACGGTCGAGAATGAATGATTGCTCAAGGAGAGAAATATTCCCGGTAAGTTTATTCCGCCAAGAATAATCGCGGGCCACAATCACCAGGGTAAGGGGGCCTTCCTTGACCTTCATGGCCGCTGGATCAAAGGGAATCTGAATAGTTCGGCGAATGATATTTTTCTTACCCCAAAGGAGGCTTCCGGGTAGCTCCTCGTTTAAGATTTCATTCTGAAGATCACGCTGCACTACCGTTACCTGGATACTCCGAAGACCACTTCCCCGATCCTCAATTTCAAAATTCAAGACCTGCGGCTTATTTAAAAATTTCGTTTTCGTACCCTGGATGATCTTTGGCCCCTCAGATTCCAGCTTTCTAATCCAAAACCAGATAAGGGCAAAGGTTAAGGAGAGAATAACCACCAGGAGCAAAATTCTTTTATTCATGGAATCGACCTCTTAATCCAAAATTTTTACCTCTACTAAAAACAAGCAAGAATTTGTCCTTCTGCATAAATCTCTCCCTGCCTTGAAATTCCTTGAAAGTTATCTTTCATAACAAACCCAGTAAAATCGCGAGGATTAAAAGTGTAAAAGTTAATAATTCAAGAGGTAATAATTTAATGTGATCGGATAATATCCTTTATTTTCATAAGGCGTGAATTGTTAGAGCGCTCGATCTCGTCAAGTTTAAGCCGGATAAATCTTACCGTCTCTTCAAGCTGCGGGATAAGGAAATATTCGAGAGCATTAACCCGTCTTCTGATCTTTCCGATTTCCTGAGCCATAAGCCTGACCGTTGCCTCAAGCTCAGCTAACTTCAAAATTTCGGGAAAAATTTCCCTCAATGAACCAAGAGCATAATCAAGCTCAAGTGGAGTATTCATTAGCCCGTAAGAGAAGGCGTCAACCTGCCCCTCAATGGTTAATTGGGGAATCAAGACATTCATAACGCTTTTCTGCGACAGGCGAATGAGCAGCTCCCCTTTAGGATAATTCAAGGCATCTTCAATGACCTCCTCTGACAGTGCACTCGCCTTGGCCAAAAGAAAGGTCTTCAATATCCTGGGCAGAAGATCGTCAACCATGATCCTCTGCTTTCGGTAAGCCTCGACCAGGGAGCTGAATTCCTTTATCAATCCTTCCAACTTATCCTTAAGAAGGTGATGACCGCGCCTTGCAAAATCAAGTCTTTTCCGAAGGCGCAGTAAAACCATTCGGTTTGGATTCACATTGAGTCTCATGGTTTAAGCTACTCCGCCGCTACTCCAGCCTCTTGAAGGAGAGGTTTCAAAAATTCTTCTTTATAGGCATCCCGCACTCTCTTTAATTCAGCCATTGGTAGTCTGCTCAGCAGTCGCCAGCCAAGATCCAGGGTCTGCTCAATGCTCCTGTTTTCATCCTCTCCCTGCCGAACAAAGACATCCTCAAAGGCATCGGCAAATTCTACAAACTTCAAATCAATCGGCGTCAGGGCCGATTCACCGAGAATAACGGCCAGCTCCTGAGCCTCCTTGCCTCGGGCATAGGCGGCAAACAACTGATTCAATAAATCCGAATGATCCTTCCTAGTCTTCCCCTGGCCAATACCCTTATCTTTTAATCTCGACAGCGAGGGCCGCACATCTACCGGCGGATAAATCCCTTTGCGGTGCAGCTCACGAGAGAGAAAGATCTGCCCCTCGGTAATATATCCGGTAAGATCAGGGATAGGATGGGTTTTATCATCTTCCGGCATAGTCAGAATAGGGATCTGGGTTATGGACCCCTTTTTCCCCTTGATCCTGCCTGCCCGCTCATAGATAGTGGCTAAATCCGTATATAAATATCCTGGGTATCCACGCCTGCCCGGGATCTCTTTGCGGGCAGCCGAGACCTCTCTCAGCGCTTCACAGTAGTTAGTCATATCGCTTAGAATTACCAGCACATGCATATCCAAATCAAAGGCCAGATATTCAGCACAGGTCAGGGCGCTCCTCGGAAGAGCGATTCTTTCAATTACCGGGTCATTAGCCAGGTTAATAAACAAGACCGTCTTATTGATAGCTCCAGTTCGTTTAAAATCAGCGATAAAAAATTCCGCCTCTTCAAAGGTGATCCCCATAGCCGCAAAGACAACGGCAAACTTTTCACCCTCTTTGAGTACCCTTGCCTGCCGGGCGATCTGAGCCGCAAATTGCGGATGGGGCAAGCCAGTGCCGGAGAATATCGGCAGTTTTTGCCCCCTGACCAGGGTATTCATGCCGTCAATGGTTGAGAATCCTGTCTGAATGAACTCATTGGGATAATCGCGAGCATAAGGGTTAATCGGACTTCCGTTAATGTCTAATTTCTTTTCAGGAATAATTTCTGGTTTTCCATCTTTCGGGTGGCCGAAAGCATCAAACACCCGGCCCAGGATATCAGGAGAGACAGGAAACTCGATGCCGTGGCCGAGAAATTTGACCCTGCATTCCTCAGGGTTCATACTGTCCGCGCCTTCAAAGACCTGAACCAAAACCTTATTTTGATGGGCCTCAAGCACCCGACCACGCCTAGTTTCCTGGCTTGGCAGCCGTATCTGTACCAGCTCACCGAATTTGACACTCTCGACTTCCTCAACCAACATCAGCGGTCCAAAGATCTGGGAGATCGTCTTATACTCTCTGCTCAAGAGATAACTCCTTCCTTTTTTTCTTCAAGCTCTTCAAACTGCTGTTTCATTTCAATCTCTATATCCTCAAACTTAAATAATGACCTCTCGTCAATATACTTAGCCCTGGCAATCTGCTCTCTGATGGGCAGTTGGGCAATCTTCTCGAAAGCCACATTGTTCTTGATCGCCCTAGCCGCGTATTTACCAAATAGCAAGATCAGGTTCAAGATCTTAAATTGCTTGGGATATGAGGTATAGGTATCCTCTTCCATAAAGGCATTTTGATGGAGAAAATCCTCTCTGATGGACTTGGCTACCTCCATAGTCAATTTATCTTCAGGGGAGAGAGCATCAAAACCAACCAGCCTGACGATTTCGATCAACTCGGATTCTTTTTGCAGAATCCTCATAGCTTCAATTCGATTTGATTTCCATTTTGGATCAATCTCTCTGCCCGCGGCCAGATCAACCTCTTCATTATACAACGAGTAGCTCTTTAGCCAGTCAATGGCCGGAAAGTGTCTTCGTGAGGCAATGGCGTCATCAAGCCCCCAGAATACCTTGGCTACCCGAAGCGTGGCTTGGACAACAGGCTCTGACAAATCTCCCCCCGGCGGTGAGACAGCACCGATAATGCTTAAAGTAGCTGACTGATCATTTTGTCCTAGACACTTTACTCTCCCTGCCCGCTCGTAGAAGCTAGCGATTCTTGAGCTCAGGTAAGCCGGATATCCCTCCTCACCAGGCATCTCCTCAAGCCGTCCTGACATCTCTCGCATAGCCTCAGCCCACCGCGAGGTAGAGTCAGCCATAAGAGCTACATGGTAGCCCATATCGCGGAAATACTCAGCAATGGTAATGCCGGTAAATACCGAGGCTTCCCGGGCCGCTACTGGCATATTCGAGGTATTGGCTATTAAAACCGTTCTATTCATTAAAGAGTCGCCTGTTCTTGGATCTTTTAGCTCTGGAAATTCGATCAGAACATCGGTCATCTCGTTACCGCGCTCTCCACAACCGACAAAAATGATGATATCAGCATCGCACCACTTGGCTAGCTGGTGCTGAACAACAGTCTTGCCGCTTCCAAACGGCCCAGGCACACAGGCAGTGCCGCCTTTGCAGAGGGGAAATAGCATATCGATTATCCTCTGCCCGGTTACCATAGGCTCTACTGGGGGAAGCTTCTGCTTTACCGGCCTTGGTTTTCTCACCGGCCACCGCTGGAGCAGATTTAACCTTTTATCACCCTCTTTGGTAGTCAGAAGGCAAACGGTCTCTTCAACCCTGAATTCTCCACTCTTAATCTCTTTTATTATCCCTTCTAGACCAAAGGGAACCATGATCTTATGTTTGACCGTTTTGGTTTCTTGAACAAATCCGATCTGATCTCCGGCCACTACCCGGTCTCCCTTTTTGACCGTCGGCTCAAAGTGCCATTTTTTATCACGAGGTATAGCCGGGCTTTCAATTCCCCTAACAATGTAGTCGCCATACTGAGACCTCAGGGCATCCAAGGGCCTTTGCACTCCATCAAAAATAGATCCTATAAGCCCTGGCCCAAGCTCAACACTAAGAGGTTCGTTCACAAGATAAACAGGGTCCCCTGGTCCGATACCGTCGGTTTCCTCATAGACCTGAATGGAGTATAATTTTTCCCGAATTTCGATAATTTCTCCGAGCAGCTTTTTCTCACTAACCCTGGCAATCTCAAACATTCTGGCCCCCTCCAAGCCTTCGGCTACAACCAGCGGGCCAGCAACCTTAATTATTCTCCCTACTCCTCCCATGAATGGTTATCTCCTTTTGAGATCAAGTCAATTCCTACCGCCCGTTCAATGAGTTTTTTCATTTCACTAAGACTGGTATTCTGGCTCCCCTTATGGCCCGGGATAATTAAAATAATATTTAAAGCTCTTTGACTCAAACGGCTTATTTCATCCGCTATGCTCATGGCTATGGATTCGGTGATCAAAATGATTCCATATGAGCTATCAAAAGCAAGCTCTCTCAGTTTAATCAGAGCTTCTTCAGGTTTAGTAACCGGAAAAACTTCCGCTCCCATACCTTTGAAACACAGGAGAACATCTTTTTCTCCGATGGTGGCAACTTTAGACATACCCTTGTCTCACCTTGGCCCTGATCACATCCTCTGTCAAGTGATTAAGCTTGGCGATGATAATGATCTTGAGATTTAAGATTTCTATCCAAAAAGCCGCCGTATAGGCAAAGGCGACCTCTATCCCAAATGGAATATATTTTGCTCTCCTAAGAATATCCATCAAAAAATCATCGCTTCTTTTTTCAAGCCCTGAAGCCGAGGCCGAAACAGCCCCTTTTCGATAAGGCGCTGCCGCATCCTCCTCAAGAAAAATATCCTGATATCCGAACTCAGACAGCATGGCCGGCCAAATATTGGCAGGCGCCTCATAGAGCTTGTTTATAACCTCTAGGGTCAAGGCAGATTGGGGAGGAATAAAAAGAACCTCAGAAATCAGGCTGGCAGGAGCCCCAAGAGCCTTAAGCCGCCAGAGCGCGGCCAGGTTTTTCAATTCCAAAAAAGCTTGAGTGTATCTGCGGATCAGGTCATTCGATGAGGCCTCGGCCATCTTATAGACAATGGCCAACATCTTGCGGTCTGCCTCAAAATCAACAACCTGCAATGACTTTTTCTCCCTCCAGGCCCGGATTATCTGCCGATAGGCCTCAAGGTATTCTTGGATAATTTCACCCTGCTCAGAGCAGAGGCTATCTCTGTGCTCTTTCTCTAGTTCTAACTCGCTTGGCTCTTCTGCCTCCTGTTGCGGAAGTTTGCTAAGATAAGACTTTATCCTAGACTTAAGATGCTGAATATCCCCTCTTACCTTGAAATAATCAGCCACCAGAGGCTGGGGAGAGTATTTCCTAATCCAGGTGAGCTTGGCTGCCAGCTGACTATTTAGGATCCTCTCATAGTCAAAGAGGTCCTCCTCCTGACGAAAAGCAGATTTGTAGGCAGAATCAGACAAAAATCGCAGCAGCTCCTTGGGGTCTTTGGCCAGGATGAGGGTCTGATACTGATTGCGGGAAATGAGCTCTTTCTCCAAGGCCTTGATTCGGCCTGAGAGATAGGTCCATTTTGTTCCTTCTTGAGCCTTTTGAGCTAAGGATATCATAGGGTTGAACCTGATTTGTTTGCTTGGCTTTTTTTGAAAAATAACAGCTTAAAACAGCACTCGGGAGATTGCGGGCGTTAATTCCTCTTTTTTATCAGCTATGATCTGCCGGAGAGAGCAATCTATTTCCGCCTTTTCTCCCCGAAGAATAAAACCACCCTCGATCTCAGGAGAGGTTACAATTTTTATCTTGAGGTCATTTTTCTGCATCTTTTTTAGCATGCTCTCAATCCACTGCCGGCTGATCCTCTGCTGATCTCTTTGGCTGATAATCAGGGTATCCACCCCAGGGCAGAGATTTTTCGAAAGGTAGTGAGCAATAATCTCGAGGTATTTTTTATCCTCAAGCTTCAATATCCTTTCAATTGCCCGATCAAATACCTCATCAATCAACTGATTCTTCAACCGGAGCACCTCAGCGCTTGTAGTGGCCCGGTATTCGCTAATAATCCGCTCTTCCTCAAGAGCCAAGGTCTTTTTTTCATTTTCTATTTCCTCTTCAAATCGCGCCTTGGCAATTTTTTCCGCCTCCTGCCGCAACGCAGCAGCCCTTTCCTCAGCTTCCTTGATGATCCGGCCTGCCTCACCTTCTGCCTCTTCTAATATCTTTTGTCGTATCTTCTCAAGGCTCACGGTTTGTTTCCTTGTATTTTTATGTTCTTCTATTATTAGAATATTAGAATATTATAATATTGTTAATTATTATATTAAGATTATGTCTAATGGCATTATGTTAAAATTTTGTCCCCGTAACCCAGATCAATAACAAGATATTGGCCAGAAGAGCTACTACGGCATAAGTTTCGACCAGGGCTGGAATAAGAATGGCTTTCCCTGCCTCAGTCGGCTGTTTGGCGACCATATTAGTGGCTACAGCCGAGGCCTTTCCCTGATAGATGGCGCTCATCAATTCTACAATCCCAGTGCCAAGGCCTAAAAAGAAGATCACTAGCCCCTGGGTAGGTGAGATGGTTATCTGTCCGGCTATCAATCCACTGCGCAAGGCAGCCATAATCGCGCAGATAAATCCATAAAATCCCTGGGTCCCTGGCAAGGCCATGATAACCAACAATTGCCCAAATAATTCTGGTTTCTCAGACAGCACTCCCCCAGCCTGACTGCCAGCGATCAGAATGCCTCTAGCCGAACCTAAACCACCCAAGGCGAAAACCAACACTGCCCCCATAGCTGCCAAACCAGCTCCTGTCTGAACAAAATAAAAATTCAGCATCTGTTGCCATGCACTCATCTTTTTTTCATCCTCCCTTTAACCCAAATTAGAGATTGTTAAGATCGTTATAACCTCAAGGTATTGACAAGTATTGAATTTTAAAGCTGGTTAATTAATTGAATAGCGAGCGATAAACTCTATTTTTTAGGGTAAATTCAACTTGTTACCGTAAGTTCAAGATTCCTCAGAGCAAAGCTTTGGACAATAACAACCTTCACATGAAGAAGCATTAGCGGTTTCGATAATCTCTAAGGCGTTATATTCATTAGAAAAGGCTCGAAAGGGAGTTCCGCCGCTATCATAGAACCTTCCGAAAAACTCCAGAAGGGTTAGTCTAGCCGGATGGATAAAGGCTCCAAGAACATTCATGATAAAATTGAACACATGGCCTAAGATGAGAATAGCCGCGATCATACATGGCCAGACCACAGGAATTTTAAATAAAAAGGCGATAATATTGAAAGCCATGCCGACAATGGTAGTGGTCAATCCAAGGGCCAAAAGCCGGGAGTAGGAGAGGCAATCTCCAACAAATCCGGCTAAACCATAGCTGCCCACAATACCATACAAACTGGCTACTCCGGTCAAAAATTTGGCTAGCAGCAGCTCCTCACCCCGCCCCTGAGTCAAGACCAGACCAGATGCCCCACCGATGAAAAGGACAAGCCCTATTTTATAAAGCAGGGGATTCACCACGGTAAAAAGCGAAGAAATAAGAATTATAGCCCCGCCAAGATAGGGATACCAGAGGAAGCCATCAAATATGGCATTTTTGATATTCCTTTGCCGAATTTCCTTGACTATTTTTAGAAAAATACCGTAGAACTGGTTCAGGACGCCGATAAAAATAGCTACCACCAGGGCAATAAGCGGCTTTTCCATCGGATCTAGAATCACCAAGCTATTCCTTAGGATAAGAAGAGGATTAGAGGGAGAAAGATATTTGGCTGAGACTAGGTCCCCAGCCCAAGCTCCGGTTATCAGGCCGAAAAAGGTAGTTGAGATGCCTGCATATAAGAAAAGCCGTAAGAATCTAACCAGTCGTTTCTCAGCTTTATATTTCCTCATCAGAAAGGCGCAAAGGCTGACCAGCATAATTCCATATAGGACATCCCCAAGGCAGATGCCAAAAAAAGCCAGAAAGGTCCAAAAGATAAAGGGGGTGGGATCAAGGGAAAAATAGCTTGGATAGCCAAACATCTCAACCAGGAGCTCAACTGGCTTAAAAATCCAATTATTTTTTAACCTGACCGGAACATTATCCGAGGCTTCAGGTGGAGAAAGGGTGCAGCTTATATCTTGACTAAACCGAGCCTCTAGCTCCCTAGCTAATCCTTCAGCTTCTTGAGCTGAGACAAAGCCTTCCAGCATCACCGTATGCGGTGTTTGTAAAAAATTCTTCTGGACCTCATGAAAAGATTTTTTATTCTTATACTCTTCCAGTAAAATCTTGATGTATACCTTATACCTGAGAAATTCTCCAATCTGGCCAAGGATCTTTTCCTTTTCCCCTTTTAGCCTTACTAACTCTTCCCGCAATTGCTGGCATCTGCCGCCTATGGTAGTAGTTAGCGGCGGAAGTAGTGCCGGAAGAAAATGACAAGCAGCGAGAAGGTCATTGATCTGCTCTTTTATCTCCTTTAGCCCAATAATTAGAATCAAACGCCAAGATTTATCCTCTGAGAGAATTTCAAGGTGCAGATCATCAAGATATTGTTCTGCCTGGCTTAAAAATATTTCATAATCACGAGGGGGTATTTTCCCCAGCAAGGCGAATGTCTTTTTGCTCTCTTTGATCAGAGCAGGCGGGAAGGAGAGGCCAGCATACGGCTCAAGCTCTGCTAGCTCATGGGCAATATCACCTTCTCTTTTATTTATCTCCTCAAAACGCTGGTCAAGAGCCCTAATTTGCTGATGTAATTCCTCAATCTCAAGTCTACGTGCTTCCTCAACCTCCGATCGAGTGGCAAAAGTGGTCAAGGTAGTGGTGAACAGAGAGACAAAGCCTTTCTTCTCAGGGAAGAATTTATTAAAAAAATCGATCATCGAGTTCAATTGAACGATTCTCTTATTAAATTCAGTAGTATCAACCGTGATAAGGTATTTTTCATAGCCGCTGTTTTCTTCAAGCCTCAGACATGGCCTTAAGTCGACGATATGCAAGACGCCTTTTCCCATTAAGAAAGAACGAAGCTCTTCTTCCCTGCTCTTTAAGCATATCATGGATACTTTAGTCATCTTCTCGATAGCCATAGCTCATCTGTCCTAATTAATTTAGTATATTATTGATCACTACCTCAATCGCTTTCTCCATCCTGGTGAAGGCATCTGTCTTGAGCTTTTTTAAAATATCCTCCCTTCTCTTAGCTTCTTCTTTGCCCAAGGTTGCAATCCTCTCTTCCCACTGAGCTTTTATAGCCTTTTTCTCCCTAGCAATCCTATCCTCAAATTCCCTCTCAATGGCCTTTCTCTTCTCTTCCTGTGCCTCTAATAAGTCAGAGGCCATTTTTTGGGCCTTCTGGATAATATTATCTGCCTCTTTTTCAAAATCCAGTACTTTTTCTAAGGTATTCATCTTTTATTTATGCTCAAGATCATCCTTAAACTAAAATTAATATTAATAAGCCTTAAATTAATATTAATATCCTTTAACTTAGTCAATCTTGGCTGAGATTTATTTACTAGGTCAGATAAACAGGCTTAGGGAAATAGAAGCGGAAGCTAAAGATGCCTCCTCATAAACTTTGAAAAACCGATCTAGTATATTTCATACCCCAAATATTGTCAAGCTGATTTCCCCCTGTGGAGATATTCCTATCTGCATAACCTTAACGCTATTAAACAATAAGGAGAGTTCTTATTTCTGATAACTCTTATCTCTAATTTTCGATTCGCTCTTATTTATTAGATACCATGCTCACCAGAATAACAACAGCAAAAGCATTTCGGTTATAAGTAATGCTTAATTTTTTCATGATCTTCAAGTCTTTCAGCGATCATGTCTACCTTGGCTTCAACCCTACATATATCATCCCTGAGCCCTTTTACTTCCGTGTCTATCTTCTCTCTAAGCCCTTTTACTTCCGTGTCTATCTTATTATCCAACTGTTTTGCGGTCTCATCTATCTTCTTGTCCAATCGCTTTGCAGTCTCATCTATCTTATTATCCAGCTGCTTTGCGGTCTCGTCTATCTTCTTGTCCAATCGCTTTGCAGTCTCGTCTATCTTCTTATCCAGCTGTTTTGCGGTCTCGTCTATCTTCTTGTCCAATCGCTTTGCAGTCTCGTCTATCTTCTTATCCAGCTGCTTTGCGGTCTCGTCTATCTTCTTGTCCAACCGCTTTGCAGTCTCATCTATCTTATTATCCAGCTGCTTTGCGGTCTCGTCTATCTTCTTGTCCAACCGCTTTGCAGTCTCGTCTATCTTCTTATCCAGCTGCTTGGCAGTTTCATCTATCTTCTTGTCCAATCGCTTTGCAGTCTCGTCTATCTTCTTATCTAACTGTTTATGCATCGTAAACATCATAGTCTGAGTTTCATCAATCTTTTTATCCAGCTCATCTGTCCTCCTTTCTAATCTTTCACTAAGAGAGGCTACTCCTTCGGCTACAATTTGAACCTTCCCTATGAGATCTTCTGCGATAATGTGAAATTGATTCACAATATCTTTCTGAAAATGTTCAAGCCTTTTTTCAATAAACTCTTTCGTTTCATCATCCATACCTTCTCCTAATCTCTTATGAGCTAATCCTTATCATGGGTAAATGATAACGAGGTGCCCCTTAAACAATCTGGTTCATCTCAAATATGGGCAGAAGGATCGATAGAACGACAAAGGCAACAATGGCCCCCATTAGCAGGATAATAGCCGGCTCAAGAATAGATGTCAGGCTGTTGACGGCCATATCAACCTCATTGGCATAGCCTTCAGCAATGTTAGCCAGCATCTCTTCCAGCTGACCGCTCTTTTCTCCAATAGCCAGCATATGAGTTACTATTGGTGGGAATACCTTAGCCTTCTTCAGCGGGCCAGCCAGATCATCTCCCTCCTGGATGCAATGCCGAGCCTCTTCTATAGCATTGGCCAATAGCCGATTAGTGATGACCTCCTTAACAATGGCGAGTGAATCCAAAATGGGAACTCCGTTGCAGACTAGTATGTAAAGAGTCTGAGCAAAGCGGGCGGTGTCGATCTTACGGATAAGCTCTCCAAAGATTGGCAGCTTAAGTAAGAGTTGATCAATTAACAATCCCCCGGACTCTGTCCGCCGATATTTGTCAAGGGCCAGAATAAGCAGAACAAGGGCCAAAATAAGAGGGAGCCAAAATACTTTCAATAGTTCACTTAAACGGATGAGGATTACTGTCGGCAGGGGAAGGCTCTGCTTCATCTCCACAAAAATAGTAGTAATGGTCGGAATCACATAAATCATCAGGAAAATCAGCACCACTACCCCGATAAAAAGCATAAATGCTGGATAAGCTAGGGTTGAGAGGATCTTATTTTTCTGGCGAATCTTCTTTTCCAGGTAATCGGCCAGACTGGCCAAAACCTGGTCCAGGGAACCGCTTGCTTCTCCAGCTCGCACCATTTGCACATACAGCCGAAAGAAAACCTGCGGGTGCTCGGCCATTGCTTTAGACAGTGGCATACCACCTTTGACCTTCTCTCGAATGTCGATAAAGATTTTCTTGGTGTGCTCGGTGTCGATCTGATCGACCAAAGCAGACAGAGCCTGCATCAGGGGAAGACCAGCCTTGAGGAGTGTGGCTAGTTGCCTGGTTATAACCGCTATCTCCTTGGTTTTAGTTTTCGGCTGGAAAATAGCAAACAATTCATTTTGGGCCAGTCGCCTTGGAGCCGAGGCAGTTTTGAGTTGGAAGGGATAGATATTATCCCGCCGCAATTTCGATCGGGCATCCTGAGGGCTATCGGCATCGATCAGCCCCTTGATAGATTTGCCCTGAGTGTTTAGAGCACGGTATTCAAATATAGCCATAGCAGCAATTCTTTATCCATAGCAATTTTTTATTTTATAAAATAATCTTATAAAAGATATTATAATCTTATAAAATATCTTCCTGAGTTACCCGCAGAACCTCTTCGATGGTGGTTATCCCTGCGGCTACTTTTCGTGCGCCATCCTGACGCAGTGAAGTCATACCCCGTTTTAATCCTATTTTTTTTATCGCCCCAGCCTCGGCCCGGCCCATGATGGCTTTTCGGATTTCATCGTCAATAGTCAGCAGCTCATAAATTCCGGTTCTGCCCCGATATCCAGTATGAAGGCAGTGGGAGCAGCCCTGGCTCGTATAAACAACACCCTCAGGCAGGTCTTCAAGCCTCAAACCGATCTTTTCAAGCGAAAATGGATCAGGTCGAGCTGCCTTTTTACACTTTGGGCACAGAAGCCGAACCAGCCGTTGAGCTAAAATAGCGATCACTGATGAGGCGACTAGATAAGGCTCAACGCCCATATCGTGAAGCCTGGTTATGGCTCCAGCAGAGTCATTGGTATGCAAGGTACTAAACACCAGATGCCCGGTCAGGGAGGCCTGAATAGCAATCTCAGCAGTTTCAAGGTCCCGAATCTCGCCTACCATGATCACATCCGGGTCCTGGCGCAGGATAGAGCGAAGCCCAGTGGAAAAAGTCAGGTTGATTTTCGGCATAACCTGAATCTGTCCAATGCCATCAAGTTGATATTCCACCGGATCCTCTACCGTGATGATGTTCTTGTCGGAAAAATTGATTTTTCGAAGAACAGCGTAGAGAGTGGTTGTCTTTCCGCTTCCTGTAGGGCCGGTAACTAGGATAATTCCATGTGAATAGTTGATAAAGGAGCTAAACTCCCTCAAGTCTTTTTCAGAAAACCCAAGATCCTCAAGTGTCAAGATGTTAGAACTTTTATCCAAAAGCCGCATCACTACCCGCTCGCCAAAAGCTACCGGAATGGTGGACACTCGGATATCGACCTCACGATCAGCCAATCTGATCTTCATCCGGCCATCTTGCGGAAGCCGCTTTTCAGCAATATTCATCTTAGACATGATCTTGATACGGGAGACAATGGCTGTTTGATACTTTTTAGGCGGCATCAGGGTATCATAGAGAATGCCATCAATCCGATAGCGAACCCGAAGCTCCCGCTCAAGAGGCTCCACATGAATATCACTGGCCCGCTCCCTGATTGCTTGAAGCAAAATCAAGTTGACCAGTTTGATGATTGGAGCCTCATTAGCCATGTCCAAAATATCCCTAGCCTCATCGCCGATATCGGCAATCAGGCCAGAGGCATCTTCCATATCAAGATCCTTGACCATCTTTTCAGCAGACTCAGGAGACTGATGATAAACCTCATGAATAACCTCAAGAATGGTATCTTCCGTGCAAATAACCGGTGAAACTGGCCGATTACACAAAAAACGGATATCATCTAGGAGATGAATCTGCAAAGGATCGGCAATAGCTACCTTTATATAGCCATTTTCTCTAGCAAAGGGGACTACTTTGTATTGTTTGCAGAATTGAAATGGAATTTTCTGGACCAGATCATTATCGAGTTGAAAGTCGATCCTCTCCTGAAAGGGGATGCCAAATTTCAAACTCATAGCCCGCAGTAATTCGACTTCGCTCAGATACCCCAGATGAACCAGGATCTTGCCCAGTTTTCCACCCTTGGTTTTCTGTATGTTCAGAGCTTCAGACAGAGCCTCTTCAGTGATGAGGTTCTGGTCGAGGAGAATATTTCCCAAGCTCTTCTTAATCAGGCCGCCCATTGATTATCTGGCTACTCCTCCCTTTTGCTGGTTGCTTTTTCAGCCTCCTGGCCTAAAATAGATTGCAAGACGGGCTTTGAGGAAAGCTTCTGATCTGAGGGCTTCTGCTGCGGCGGCAACTTCTGCCCCTGAACTTCCCCCGCCTCCTTCTCCTCTCTGCCAATAGCAGCCCTAGATTTAGGCCCACCCTGCTCAAGGACTTTCCCTTTCTCCTGGTCTCCCTCAGCGCTAGGCTTAGCTCGCGCCGGCTCAGGGGAAGAAGCCCGCTCGGTAACTTTGGCAGGCTGCCGCTCCTGCTCAGAAGATTTAGAAAGCTGCGGCTGGCTGGCTGTAGTTTTCTCCTCTCTGCCAATAGCAGCCCTAGATTTAGGCCCACCCTGCTCAAGGTCTTTCCCTTTCTCCTGCTCTCCCTCAGCGCTAGGCTTAGATCGCGCCGGCTCAGGAGAAGAAGCCCGCTCGGTAACTTTGGCAGGCTGTTGCTCCTGCTCAGAAGATTTAGAAAGCTGCGGCTGGCTGGCTGTAGTTTTCTCCTCTCTGCCAATAGTAGCCTTAGATTTAAGCTCACCCTGCGATTTCAGATCCGAGGCGGCAGTCTTTCCCTTTTGCTTTTGAGCAGCGCTGCTAGGTTTCCATCGCTTTTCCTGATCGAGAAGCTCTATTTGTCCTTCCTGACTGCGTAACTTACTCTTCATCCCGCTGGTAAAAAGATCAATGTCTTCAGGATTTTTAATAATATGAGGGGTGATGAATATCTGAAGGTTCCTTTTCTGGTTCCGCTTGCTCATAGATTTAAAAGCCAGACCGAGAACAGGAATGGACCCAAGACAAGGGACCCGCTGGGAATTTTCAAACTTATCATCCTGGATCAATCCCCCTAAAACCACGGTTTGCCCATCTTTTACCATCACGGTGGTTTTGGCCTGACGAATAGTGGTGGTCGGAGTCGGTCCAGCCTGACTGACCGTCATTGAGGCTATCTGCTTAATTTCCTGGTAGATCTCCAATTTGACATAATCATCCTGATTAATATGGGGAGTGATACGCAGAGTAAGCCCTACATTTTTATAGTTAATCGAGTAGATGGAATTATTGGCATTATTGCTCAATACCTCTCTTGCTCCGGCAAAGGGGACCTCCTGGCCGACAATAATCTCCGCCTCTTCATTATCGGTAGTCAAAATATGGGGCGTGGACAGGATATTCACATCATTATCGGTCTGATAGGCCGCAACTAGGGCAGCTAGATTAGGATAGGAAAGATTTCCCATCTTGATGTACCCCTTAGTCAGGCCGATAAACATGCCGCCAGGCGGGACCAGGGGATTAGCCATGACCTCATTAATCTTGCCAAAGCTCGTTCCCCCAAGAGGAAGGATACTCTCCTGCTCAGAAGGCTCTCGCATGGCCCGCCATTCCACGCCAAGCTCCCGCGACTTATCATAGCTTACTTCAGCAATCAGGGCTTCAACCAGCACCTGTGGACGCATAATGTCAAGCTTTTGCAATACCCGCTCAATCACACTATAATCTATCGAAGAAGCAGTAATGATCAAAGAATTAGTGGCCTTATCTGCTACCACCGTCAGCGGCGTGTCTGTTTTCCCCCCTTTAGGGCCTCTGTCAGACATAGTCTTGGACATAATCTGTGATAAGACCTTAGCCATATCTTCAGCCTTGGAGTTTTTGAGAAAATAGACATGAATATCATCCTTATCCCTAGGGACAGGAACATCAAGCTGCTTGATTAATTCCTTGATCTCTTCAAGCTGCTCAGGATCAGCCATGACAATGATATTACCGGTCCTGGTGTCGGGCAGAATTTTCAGCGCGCTCGCCTGCCCTGACCTTGATCGCGAACCTTTCCGAACCGAGCTTGCTCGCTCTCCAAACAGAGTCTGCAATTGTTTGGTGAGATTATCAACATCTCCATGCCGAATGGGGATCACGGTAATTATGGAATCTTCCGTTTCAATATCAATCTCTTTAATGATGGTCATCAGACGATTGATATTGGAAAGCCTCTCAGTCAGAATCAAGGTATTAGTGGGAGGGTAGCTCAGGATCTTACTCTCTCTCGAGATCAGAGGTTGAATGACCGCCTTGACCCGCTCAACATCGGCATATTCAAGAGGTATAAGCTGGGTGATCATAGTATCGCTACTTTCATGCTCCGGTCTTGGGGAGGCTTCGGTAATGGTCTCAAGATTCTTGCTGGCCGCGTTACTGTCAGGAATAATCTTGACCACATTGCCCGAGCTAACAGTGGTATATCCATTGACTTCTAGGATCGACTCAAAAATCCGATAAGCATCACGAACTGGTATTTCAGTAGGTGACAGTACGGTTACCTTTCCCTTTACCCGATCATCAAGAATGAAATTCTTGCCCGTAAGATCGCTCATGAACTTGATTACCAGTCGAATATCGACATTATCAAAATCCATAGACACTTTTTTTTGAGCATCCTTGTCTGGCAGCAGCTTCTTCGCAGCCCCTCCCCCCCCTGGCAAAGGAGAAATTTCCTGTGCCCAACCGTAGGCTACATTCCAGATAGCTATCAGCCAAAGTATACACCAGATACACCAGAGCCACTTGGTAACTATTCTAATCTTTATCACTGATTTCTATTACCTCCTGCAAGGTGCGGTCTCACCACCCACTGCCCTATGTATCAGTATCACCCTATAGATCAGTGTGGAATATCATAGGTCAGTGTTTGGAGCTGATTTTGCCTTTCAATCACAACTTTTATATGGGGTTCATTTTTAAATTTCTGATAAGCAGCATAGGCCTTTTCCGGGCTGTCGACCGGCTCTCCATTGACCTCTTTGACAATATCTCCTGGCATAATGCCCAGTTTATCAAAAAAGCCTCCCTGCTTAACATTGGCGATCTGAAATCCATCGGGAGTATCAAGCTGCCCTTTAGCAAAATGCGGAACAATACGAATCTGAGTCAAAAGCTGGCTGGCATTTTCAATAGCCCGCGACAGCTCCGTCCGGTTAAGCTCCCACCTATTTTGAGATATCCGTCTGCCAAGGTTGCCTAAATCAAAACGGGCTAAGGGAGCAGAGGACTGCTCGGGCTGCTTCTGAGCCGAAGGCAGCTTATGTTCCAGATTCATAGGGCCAGCAGCCTCAGAGTCAGCAAAGGCTAAGAGAATTTCCTCATTTCCCCCATGGTCAAGAATGACCTTGTTGCGGTAAATCTTAACCACCCTAGCCTCACTCACCATTTCACCCTCCCGGTACAGATCCTGCTTTTGGGTATTAAGGTCTAAGATTATGGCCCATGGGCGGATGAGTCTTCCAACGATCGTTCCCAACAGTTTCAGCTTTAGGGGAGCCAAGGGTTTAATCTCCTGCGGTTTTGGTTCCTGAGATTTAGCTATCTCATCTCGTTTTTTAAGGTCAGCGGTTTGGAAAAGATTTCGCCGGTTGATTATTGTATAGTCGGAATACCCGGCCATAGCAGGCCGCGGTTTGGGTTGATGGTTCAGAGCAACCTCAAGCCCGCTTGGCTCTTCCCATTCAGTACTGATTTTAGACACAAAAAGATCCGCAGCCAGAAAGGAATTGGCAGTTACCAGCAAAACAGCCAAAAGCCAGAATAGTCTTTTAACCATATTAAAAGAGATCTTGTCCCTGCAAGAGAGCTATTTTTGAAAAAACATCAACAAATATCTAAAAAAGAGGAGCTTTTTAAATAAGAGCCTATCCTAACACCCTAATTAAATGAAAAATATTGCTCAACTTGCGGGAAACTTTAGGATTGCCCCCTAAATGTCCGTGATCCTGTTCTAGCTCTCAAGGCCAAAAGATACACTATCGGGAAGCCCTCAAGACCCTGACCCGATACTATCAGGCACTTAAGTTGCAAATCTGGTTCATATTACAGATATTCAAAGAATCTGTCAACGTGCTTCTTGATTCTTGTGTGGATTCGATCAGGAATTCAGACACTTTTAAAGATAAAGAGGGAAAGTTATAGCCATATTTCCTGAGAGGAGCGGAAATCTCCAGTTTTTTCGAAAAATTCTGGATTTTCCGCTTTGGCTCAGGATAGCTAAGGAAAGCGCTAACCACTTTTAAATTGCTAATTTAAATTGCAAATGAAGCAATTGTCAAGAGAGCTCTGCTTAGGTTAGCGAAGCACCTTTTCAGCAACAAGATCAGGTGTAAGCAGATTATTTCTGTGGCTCCAAAAATGGCTTTATCTTATCTTCAATAAAACTCTTGGGAACATTGCCCACAATCTGCTCTTTTTTCTCCCCATTCTTAAAGATGACCAAAGTTGGGATACTCATTATCTGGTAGGTAGATGCCATTTTGGGATTGACATCAATGTTAAGCTTGCCCACTTTCAACTTTCCCGCGTATTCATCCGCAATCTGAGACACCGTAGGGGCGATAGCACGACAGGGCATACACCACTCAGCCCAAAAATCTACCAAGACCGGCAACTCTGACTCCAGAACCTCTTTTTCAAAATTCTCATCACTCAGCTGTATTTCCATAGCATCCTTTCCCTTCCCTTGGCATAGTATACTAGCCAAGCTATCTCAAGCTATCTCTATGTTTGCCTGTTAATTTTTCCCTTAAAATATCCTACTTAAAATATCCTGCTGGTGCGACCCTAGACCTCATTTATCCACATAAAATTAAAATAATAATAAAGATTAAAATAATAAAAACCTAAACCTACCCTCGACCATCAGCCCTAGCTAAGCTTGATCTTACTGTACAGCAGGGTCATTTTCAAGCCCTTTTCTTCTCTTCGATAGTATTCTCGTCAAGCTTAGGAATTTTTTATGATTTATTATGAAAAATCCCTAAAAGCTATCCACACACCTCATACTCTCAGCTCAAGGAAAACCTTAAAAGAACCATTGACCCTCAGCAGCTAAAGCAAACCCGGATAATAGACGATAAAGGGTAAATAGGATGGCTTAGAGTTTTGATTCACCATCTGACTAGTACCTGACATCTGGCTAGTACCTAAAGTTAATTCTACCCCTGCTGCTGGAATCAATCCTATCCCTGGCCAAAAGAGCCAAGAGCAGCCGAGCTTCTGCTGACCTAAGGGAAGATACTCGCCTTGATAAGAACTTGCGAATCTGGGGAGAAAATTATCACCTATCCCTAAGACAGCCAATGGCTCAAATATAGACTGATAAGCGAAACTCCCCAAGCAAGCTCCAGAGGCAGCCGGTGAGATTGACAAAAAATCCTGACTGCTGGCCAAAGCCCCCCTTGATTCTGCTGCGGTCGCAGATCCTGTGGCCGCACCGCTTCCGATTCCGATCAGATAAGGAAGGGTCTGGTAGGCTCCAATGGCTTGATTGACTATTTTTGCCTCGATCAAGGCCGCTGCTTTCAGATATTCAACCGCCGGCCCGATTATCCCAGATGGTCCAATTACTCCAGCCGGATAAATTCTCCCTTGAGCGGGAAATAACGCCGCCTGATAAGCCGATGAGTAAGTTGGCATCAAAACCGGCCAAAGGCGCCCCTCGACCGCTGCCGCGGCTAGCGGTGCAGCTAAAGTTGCATCCACAGCCAGCAAGGCGGCATGTGGATTGACTACTCCCCATCCGTAATACTCATCCCAACCAGGCGTACCCATATCAATAGCAGACTGCTCCAAGATTCCTCTAACCTGAGCTGCCGAAAGCCTCCCCCCACTCCTGGCCAGAACCAGAGCAGCCACTCCCGAGACATAGGCACAGGCACTTGAGGTTCCCTCAGCATAGTAGAAGTCAAAGCGTCGAAAATTTCTCCCATCATGGGTCTGCTGATAAATTCCATCCGGGTTTCCATCCCCATCCTGATCCAGGGAAAGGTCTCCCCCCGGGGCAGCCAGGTCAACATCAGGCCCATAGTTCGAATATGAGGAGGCAAACTGGTTGTCGTACCGAGTGGCAGATACCGAAATGGAGCTTGGATAAGAGGATGGGTAGTGAGGCTGATTCGAGGCCTCATTGCCCGCCGAGCAGATTACCAATACTCCCTGACTTGTGGCATAATTGATCGCCTCCTCTTCGGTGGCCGAAGGATCCCCGATCGATCCGTAGCTCATATTGATGATCTTGGCGCCATTGTTAACCGCATAGTAAATCCCATCGACAATAGTGGCCACATCCCCAGCACCGCTAGCGTCCAGCACCTTAACCGGCATGAGACTGCACTGGAAGGCAACTCCAGCTCCGCCAATTAAGTTGTTGGAAGATTGGGCAATAATGCCGGCAATATGGGTCCCGTGTCGGTTGTCATCATCTGGATGATCATCATTATTGATAAAATCCCAACCAGGCAGAAAACTGGTGTTGGCCAAATCAGGTGCCTGAGCAAACTTAAGGTAATTTTCATAAGCAATTCCAGTATCGAGCACCGCCACCACTACATCTTTGCCACTCGAAAGCTCCCAGGCCAAAGGAAGACCATTGATCTGCAGATGCCATTGCAAACCAAAAAGAGGATCGTTAGGAATAAACTCCTCAACTCGGCGGATAAAATTTGCCTCTGCCAGGGCAACCCCCGGCTCTCTACGCAGGGCCTGAACTAGATCACCAGCCACCTTAGCTGTGGTGGCTGATGTCGCTACCCGGTGAAATCCGCTATACGGGCTGCTAGACACCTGCTGCAAGGCATAGCGCTGGCTAAGGCTAGCTATGAGGCTGGGTGAGACTCCAGGTTTTAATTTAATAAGGATTTCACCAGGACGGTACCGAGGGAAGGCGAAAGCTTGTTGGGCTATGCCCGAAGAATAGAGAAAAGCACCGCCTTGGGCGACAGGATACCCATAGATAGCTACTTGGACCAAGCCATGACCAAAAAGAGTAAAAATTGAAAACGAAAGAACAACAAATGATAAAAAAATGCACTTATCAGTAGCCATCTTGAGCACCCGCTGCATACTCTGTATGAGCCTACCTTTCCGCAAGAAAATCGCACAACCACCAGATAATCGTTCAAAATTTTAAACCACCTCATCTTCATCTTTCTCACTTCGCTCTCTTTTTCTCACTTCTCGATTATTCTCTCACTCACACACCCACTCTCTCTCACTCACACACTCTGTGCACAACTTGTCGCCCACATGGCTAAACCAAAGACCATTTTGGGCTTTGCTGTATGCTTGCCGCTTTGCTGAAAGGCAAGCACAGTCTCAAGCATAATCTCAACTATAATAGACTTTATCGTAAATATAACTAATTGAAATAACTAATTGAAAATAAACAACTTTTAAAAAACTAAGATTCAACCTAACTCTTTATATATCAATAGGTTACTTAAAACTTTAATTTTTATTGGAAATAAAAATCTATAAATAACAATAAGTTATAAAATAATTTCCGATTAAGTCTAATCTATTGAAAAGCCACAGCATCTATCGAAAAGCCACAGCTCAAGCAATTCTATTTAAAAGCAAAAATGATGCCCAATTTTTAGCTAGGCTTTTTCTGGCTCCACACCAGGGACAGGCTCTCATAGGGGAGGCTCTCTCATAGGGGAGGCTCATAAGTGTCCGACCATATAAGGTTTATAATCTGACCATAGAAGGTTTATAACTTGACATAATGGCGTAGTGGTCATTTCGCTAACAAAGCACGCAATTTTGGCCGAGCACAGGGGCCGTCCCTGCAATTGATTGGGCAATTGAATCTGCTCTTGCACTTGGCGAGGAAACCACTTAGCCAATAAACAGGTGAAATAATTATCCTTATAGATATTTTCCCCATTTATATCCAATCCTAGTACGATCTTGACCAGATTACAATAAAGGGGAGTTTCTCATTCTCCACTTTCCAGGTAGAAAGAGAGGTTTTTTTTCGCCTGTATTTTCCACTTTCAACTATTGTGTTTTTTACCTGGGGAACATCTGGTGGTAATCCATGTATGGTTGCAACAACCCTCTGGATTCCCGCCTATGTGGGAATGACATGAAATGCCTGCTCTTAGAAGGCATATACAAAACTGGAAGATAAAATGTGTCCGGTACTAAAAAGGGTAAAAAGACTATGAGAAGATATATAAATATCCTAGTCATTTTTGAAGTTGTAATTTTAACTGTCATAATTTCACTCTTAGTAACTGAAGCCAGTTTGACAGATACAATTACAGTGCCACTTGTTGAAGCGGGTTGGTTATACCGCCATTTTGAAATACCAAATGCTGAAAAGTATTTTCAGCCTCAAGAGAATACTTGTTGGTGCTGGGCTTCTACTCTTCAATTTGTTATAAACTACTTTTTAGGTGAATTCAGATGTTCCCCATGTTGAAAAAATAATGTTGAAAATATAAAGGGGAGGAGAGAAAATAAAGAGAGAAGAAAGTTA
>JAILZY010000135.1 GCA_023512255.1 bacterium
ATCCTTATGCCAGAGCGAATGCTTGATTGCATTTTAAAATCAATCAGTTAACTTTCACAAAATGTGTGAGTTAACATTCTGGAATATTAAGCTTTTCAGGTGTTCGCTCTGGATTCAGGTTTAGGTATTGATAATATAAACCTGATCCGCCAAGGCATTGATCTGCTTGAGCGAAATAAGGCTAGCGATCGCCTCTCCATAAAGAATAGTATCCTGCTGCATAAATATAGCTCCATTTTTAGTTTTTACCGGCCTTGACAGCCTCATGCCTGGTTGTAGCTTTTCAATCGGCACACAGATTTCGCCGGCTCTTGGGGTGGCATTGCTTTGCATCTCCTGGACAACCAGACATAGGGAATTGGTGATCTCAGGATCGAGCAGGGTCCCCCGATATTTTTTCAGGTAATTCATGCACTGCTGATTTGACAGGAGCTTTCCGCCTGCTGAAAGCTGTCTGAGATGGTCAAATTCATCAGCCACCCGAATAATTCTGGCTAGTTTTGGGATCTCTTCCCCCTTTAGGCCATCAGGGTATCCCTGGCCGTCATACTGCTCATGGTGGCCTCGAATAATTACTCCCACCTCCTGAAGATTTCGGACCGTGCTGAGCGCTGACTGGCCGATGATAGGGTGTTTTTTGAACATCGCCTGCTCCTTCTCACTCATCAGGTAAAAGGGCTTTCGCAGAATATCCTTGGGAATACTAATCAGGCCGATATCATGCAGCAGGGCGGCTATCTCCAAGGACTCCTTTTCCGTTTCCGAAAGGAGCATCTTCTGGCCGATCAGCTTGGCCGTAACAGTAACTCTCTTGCAATGCTCGCCAAGCTGGCTATCAAAATCTGTTATCAAGGTAATAAAAACCCTGATGAATTCTAGAAAGTTTTGCTTTAACTCACTGTAAAGGTTATCTAGTTGTTTGGTTCTTTGACTAACCTTCTCCTCAAGCAGGCTGTTGTTTTTTCTCAATTCTTCATTCTGCTGGCGGGTAATCTCCTGCAATCTCTTATTCTCTTGAACAAGATTATATTGATCCACAGCCTGCCTGAGCGTGATCTTAAGGTCTTCATCAATCCAGGGCTTTTGGAGATAGCGATAGATCTGCCCCTGGTTAATGGCCGCAATTGCGGCCCGAATATCACTACTTCCGGTCAGTAAAATACGGATGGTCTCAGGATACTCTTGCAGGACCTTTTCCAAGAGCTGAGAGCCGGCCATATTGGGCATCTTCTGATCGGAGATGATCACACTGACAGGATGCTCTTTTAATATTTCAAGAGCCTCCGTTCCGCTATTGGCTATGTAGATCTTATAACCATCATCCTGCAACAGCCTTTGCAGGGACCTTACGATATTGGGCTCATCATCAACAATTAAAACCGTAGGCTGAGAAGTCATAGCAAATTATGCCTTAAATATCCTTAAGTATATGTAAAATTGACCTGATTATGTAAGGAAAAGGACAGCAGCCGAAATCCGCTAGCCGGTATTTTTCCTCTGAGTTCACCCAAGTCGCCAGCCGATATTTTCCCTGCGTTAACCTAATCACGAAGAAGAAAAGGAACACCAAAGGATAGCCTGGTGTACTCCTCTTTATTTTTATCGTCACTGGAGTTTAAAAGTTTGGTGGAGCTCAGTATGAGTTAAGGTTTGCTGGGTGGGGGAGTAAGCCTGTTTGAGAATAGGCCAGCCTTTGGCCGAAAATAAGATATAATAAATCTAAATATTGCTCTTGAGCGATAGATCATGGTATAAAAAGCCGCAAAAGTTAAAAATTGAGAAAAGTTTTTAAATCACTGTGCGGGGCGAGGTCCGCTTTTACTGCCGGCGGCCTGTGAGCTAGGCAAGGGAATCAGATGAGCTATACAATGGAATCAGGGATGAGTACAATTGTTATCTTAAGCATTTCCATGCTACTTCAGCTTATGGCAATATTGCTAGCGATAAGACTGATCCGCATTACGGGTCGGTGTGCCTCGTGGATATTGATTGTTCTGGCTCTTATCCTGATGGAGGTGCGACGAGGGCTTCCGCTATTCCAGATGCTCTTTGGGAATATTCCCCATTCCTTGGCTACCTTAACTGAGCTGGTGTCTTTGGCTACCTCAGCCCTTTTGGTAGTTGGGGTAGGCTTGATTGCGCCGCTTTTTCAGGCTATCAAGCGCTCTGAGGAGTCGCTTCAGGAAAGCAGAGAGTGGCTTTCGACTACCCTGACCAGCATCGGTGATGCAGTCATTACCACCGATACTGAAGGTCTGATAACCTTTATAAATCCTGTGGCTCAATCCCTAACCGGATGGAGTCAGGAGGAAGCTGAAGGGGTATCGCTAAAGAAGGTTTTCACCATCGTCGATGAGCGCACCGGTGAGCCTAGGGAAGATCCTGCCAGCAGGGTCATAAGGAAAAACAAGGTTGATTCGCTGGATCATGATACCCTACTGATCGCCAAAGATGGCACCAGAATCCCCATCGACGACAGCGCGGCGCCGATTAAAAACAATCAGGGAGAGATTATCGGTACGGTTTTGGTTTTCCGGGATATCAGTGGCCGAAAGCGAGCTGAAGAGGAGGTAAGGCGAGCTCATGAAGAGCTGGATCAGATCTTCAACACTGCTGCTGGCGGGATGCGGGTAATTGATAAGGATTTTAACATCATCCGGGTTAATGAGACATTTTCAACCATAACTGGAGTAAGCAAGGAAAAGGCCATCGGGAAAAAATGCTACCAGGTTTTCCACGGCCCTGTCTGTCATACCCCCCAATGCTGTCTGACTAGGATTCTATCTGGTGAAAAGCGCATTGAGGAAGATATCGAAAAAGTGCGCAATGACGGCCAAAAGGTTTTTTGCCTAGTGGTGGCTACTCCTTTTCGGGGGCCTGATGGCCAGGTGATCGGCATTGTCGAAAGTTTCCAAAATATTGATGAGCGAAAGCGAATGGAAGAGCTACTTCGCCTGGCCAAAATGGTTATCGAGAACAGTCCGACCGTGCTCTTTCGCTGGAGGGCCCAAAAGGGGTGGCCGGTTGAATTTGTTACTGAAAATGTATCCAGGCTCGGCTATCAGCCGCAAGAGCTTCTTGATGGGAAGATTCTCTATGCCTCGATTGTACACCCTGAGGACCTCGATCGCGTCAGACAAGAGATTAGGGAGCAGTCAGCCCTTGGAAACAGACATTTTCAGCAGGAGTATAGGATCGTTACCAAGGATGGAGCGGTGCGCTGGGTAGATGCCAGAACCCTGGCTGAATATGGCCCTGATGGACAGATTTGCCACTATCAGGGGATTATCATCGATATTACCGAGCGTAGACAGGCTGAGGAAGCCTTAAAGTTCAAGAAGGAGCAGGAGCGGCTGTCAGCCATTCTGGACGGCAATCCGATCCCGGCCTTTGTCATCGACCCTGAGCATCGGGTCGTCTTGTGGAATCGGGCCTGCGAGTCTCTGACCGGCGTGTCTAAGGAGCAGGCTCTCGGCAAACCGGTGGACTCGGGTATATTCTATCAAGGCCAAATCAGGCCGGTTTTGGCTGACCTTGTCCTTGACATGGACTCTAAGGCTATGAGCAGATTATATGCCGATAAAAATCTCTCCCCAAATACCGCCATTCCGGAGGCCTTTGAAGCCAAAGACCTTCTGATCATCAACGGCGTAGCCAGAAATGTCTATTTTCTGGCCGCCCGACTCAGAGACTCAAGCGGGAAAATCATTGGAGCCATCGAAACTATCCAGGATATCACCGAGTGGGAACAGCTGCAAAAGCAGTTTCTCCATGCCCAGAAAATGGAAGCCATCGGCAGGCTAGCCAGTGGAGTAGCTCACGATTTCAATAATCTTTTGGTTATTATCAGGGGCTACAGCGAGTTCCTGCTAAGCCGTCTCCAGGAGGGAGCACCCCTATATCGGGAGATCGACATGATCAGAAAGGCGGGAGAGCGGGCCGCCTCTCTTACTCGCCAGCTTTTGGCTTTCAGCCGCAAGCAGATACTTCAGCCCAAGGTGCTGGATCTTAACGCCCTGATAAGTGACATGGAAAAGATGCTGCATCGCCTTATCGGCGAGGACATCGCCCTTGAGGTAATTCTCGATCCGAACCTCGAGCGGATCAAGGCTGATCCGGGACAGATTGAGCAGGTCATTATGAACCTGGTAGTCAATGCTAGGGATGCCATGCCAGAAGGGGGCAGGCTGACCATCAGAACCGATAATATGACCCATAAAATGATTGTTGACCATGAGCCTGGCCATGCTGAGGCCAAGGAAGGAGGCTTTGGCCGATTCGCCTGTCTATCAATTTCTGACACTGGAGTCGGAATCGATCAGCAGATCATTGATCAAATCTTCGAACCATTCTTCACCACCAAAGAGCCGGGCAAGGGGACTGAGCTGGGACTGTCTACGGTCTACGGCATCGTCAAGCAGCACGAAGGATTCCTTCGGGTCGAAAGTGCGCCGGGGCAGGGATCAACCTTCAGAATCTACCTGCCGGCACTGACTTTAACCCGCTCGGACCATGAGACCTTGACTGCGGTTCCACTCCCCAAAGCGCAGGGAAAGGGAGAGCGGGTTCTGGTGGTTGAGGATGATAGCCAGGTGCGAGCATTCGCCTCAGCCATGTTGCGGGAAAATGGCTATCTTACCTTTGAGGCAGCCACTGTTGCCGAAGCAATCGACATTTTCGAGCGAGAGCAAGAAAATATCCATTTGATCTTCACTGACGTAACCCTGCCGGATAAAAATGGCCTTGAGCTGGTGGATTATCTGCTCTCCCGCCACAGTCGGCTTAAGGTTCTCCTCTGTAGTGGCTACACTGATGAGAGATCACAGTGGCCGACTATCCGTGAGAGGAAGCTTCGATTCCTGAAAAAACCCTATACCCTGAGCGATATGCTCCAAGCGGTCAACGAGGTCTTACAAGCAGACCCACCATCTTATACTCATATTCATACTACACCATCTAATACTGCGGCTTGACTTCCTCTGCCTGCATACCGCGACCTGACTCCTTATGCCTGCATACCGCGGCCTGACTTCTTTTGCCGACGACTTCTTACTTTCTTAAACCGCATGATTACACCCTTAAAGCACACCAAAAGCGCACAAGCCCACACAACCCGCAACACCCCCATCTGAGAGAGAGACGGCTGATTGGTCTTATTTTTCTCCAGCACCCTTGCGCTTTGAGCAAAAAGTGCTTTGCCACCCTAAAGTGCCTTATTCAACCTCCTTTTGCCGGCGACTTCTTACTTTCTTAAACCGCATGATTACACCCTTAAAGCACACCAAAAGCACACAAGTCCACACAACCCGCAACACCCCCATCGTGAGAAGAGGCGGCTGATTGGTCTCATTTTTCTCCAGCACCCTTGCGCTTTGAGCAAAAAGTGCCTTGCCACCCTAAAGTGCCTTATTCAACCTTCCGATGAATTTAATAGAGAGCTTATCAGGAACTTGGGTAGTAGGAGAGAAACTCTTAGTGATGATAGTTAACGGGCTAAAACTCGAAACAAAACTCTATCTTGGCTTTGGAGTGATTCTCTGCCTGGCACTAGCTTGCGGACTTTACCCAATGCTCAAAATGCGCTCCATCATCAGTAAGTATCAACTAGCCAGGGATGAAAATCTGGAAGCGACCCTTTCAGCATTCAACCTGAGACTATGGACCGCGGCCCAGATCAAGGCAACCAGGGATGGTATTATCCATGCCCAACAGAGCATGGGTGATTTTGGCCAAGCAGTGCGGGAATTTGAAGACGCCAGGGAAAGGGCAAGCGAGTTTCGGCTGCTGCTCGATGAGGCTGAAGAAAAAGGATATCTGGATGAGGAGCATAAAGAGGCGCTTGACCGCTACGATCAGGAAGAGAAGCAGTTTCTAAATTCTTGGCAGAAGGCCAAGGGGATAATGCTTAAGGGAGGATCGTCGGCTGAGGCCGAAGCCATAATGCGTGGCCAGGGGGATGGAGCCGTAGCCGCAGCAGCAGAGCTGGCCGCAAGTCTCCAGGATAAAGCACATCAGATGAGCGCTGAGGCTAAGGCCGAGGCCTCAAGAAGCACTACCCTGGCTCTTTTTATGATCGGGGTTTGTATTGTATTGGGAATTGGCATTGCCATATCAATCACCTCAGGCACAAGCCGTAAGCTCAAGGCTGCTATTGAAGAGCTTGGCGAGCTCTGCGAGCAGATGAGATCATCTGCCAGGCAGGTGTCATTAGCCAGTCAAAAACTAACCAAGGGCGCCACACAACAGGCTACATCCCTGACCGAGACCTCATCATCCCTGACCGAGATATCCTCCATGACCAGCCACAATTCAGGCCATGCCGGTGAGGCCAGCAGTATGATCTCAGAGTCAGCCAAGGCTCTTGAGCAGGCTGAGAAGGCTATGGACTCCCTGACCTCAGCCATCCAGGACATATCCCTGGCCAGCTATCAAATGGCCAGGATTGTCAAAACCATTGATGAAGTCGCTTTCCAAACCAACATCCTGGCTCTGAATGCCGCTGTCGAGGCAGCCCGAGCCGGTGAGGCCGGAGCAGGATTCGCCGTCGTAGCTCAGGAAGTCAGAACTCTGGCCATGAATGCCGCAGAAGCGGCCAAGAATACGACCCTTTTGATTAAGGATACTGTTCAGAAGGTTGTCTGCGGCTCGCAGCTTGTGAGCAGGACCAATAAGACCTTCCAGGACATGATCGCCTCCAGCAAAAAGGTGCAAGATCTGGTAGCCGCTATAGCCGCATCCTCCCAGAAACAAGCATCTGGAGTAGGGCAGATCAGCCGGGTAGTGGCTGAAATGGATAAGGCTGTACAAGCCACCTCCACCTTAGCCGAGGAAACCGCTTCGGCCAGCAAGGTGCTGAATGCTCAAGCTGAGCTGGTGAAAGAGATAGTCTCTCAGCTCATGACCATGATCGGCGGCCCCAGGGGGACTGGCAATACACTGCCAATCGGCTTGCGGGTAACTGGAGCTGCCTCTAACATAGATATCCAGGGAATCGGGAGCAAAAATATTCCGTACCATGGAATGAAGAATAATCCCCATATCTTGAATTAATCTATACTTTAATTAATCTACTATGCTTTGGCTCTTTTTCTCCAAGGCCTTGATTTTACTGGATTTGCTATTAGAGGTAACTTTCTAAGGATGTCAAGGCGCTAAGAAATTTCTGCAAAAGTGTAGT
>JAILZY010000026.1 GCA_023512255.1 bacterium
TAACTTTCTTCTCTCTTTATTTTCTCTCCTCCCCTTTATATTTTCAACATTATTTTTTCAACATGGGGAACATCTGGCAGTTCATCATTAGATTTGACATCCTTCCTGGGAAAATGCAAGAGCTTGATACTTACCTTGAACAGGAAATGATTCCCTACTGGACATCCCACAAGGAGGTTCGCTCTGTTGAAGTCTTCGAGGACGCATTCATCGGCTGGCCAGAGCGAATGCTGGTGGTAGAGGTTGACGACCTCTCCTGCTTGGAGCGGATCTTAGCCTCACCCCAAACCCGGCAGATGAAAGAGCGGTTCACTTCATATGCCACTGACATCCAGACCCAGATCGTAGAGCGGGTTTTCCAAAAGAGATCGGCATAATCCCGATTTCCCCCATAACTGATTAAGAGAAGGGTATTCCTCCTGGAGAAATACCCTTCTCTTTTTTACTGAGTAATCCTGTCAGGAATGTGAATAATATTCTGAATAATATAAATAAGAGTTAAATAAGAGTTGCAAGCGCCCTGCTGATTGTGGTAAATTCTCTCTACCAGTTAACTTCTGGTAGATAAAAGCCTTTGGACTTTTAAGATCGGCCATGAACCATGGAGGCCTATTTTTCATGAAGGCCTATTTTTTTGATATGGCCATGAAGACATAACACTGGCTGAAGGTATAACACTGGCTCATGAGGAGAGGCGGCGGATTTCACCAAACTTCTCCTACCATCCGAAGAGAAGGGCGGAAAGAAAATCACTTTAGGCAGACAGGATTTAGGCAGGCAGGATAATGAGGATAAGTCAGGTAATAGCTGCACTTTTGCTCTCTCTTTTCCCTCTACTCCTTTACTTTTCGCCTCATGCTGAAGGAGAAATCTACGATCAGATTGTAGCTATTGTCAATCAGGAGATTTTAACCCAAAAAGAGCTTCAGTCGATGATCAACGCCCTACGGGCTGAGGAAGGCAGCCACGCCCTCTTCCCTGATCTTCGATTTTTCGATCCCAATCTTCCCCCTGAGCAGCCTAATCTTTTCCTTGAGCAGCCACTTAAGCAGATAGAGGAGAAAGTTTTATGGCTCATGATTGATGAGCGGCTACAGCTTCAGGAGGCTGAGCGAGAGGGCATCTTGGTCAGTTCTGAGGAGATTGAGGAAAATATCAGGCAGATCAAGATAAAAAACGGGCTAGAAAGCGATCAAGCTCTGGAGAAGCTCATTGAGAGCCAGAACATGACCCTTGAGTCTCTGAGACAGAAGATCAAGCGGGAAATTTTACTGATGAAACTTCAGGATCGAGCTATCCGCTCAAAGGTTCAAGTAAGTGATGCTGAGATCAATGATTATGTCAACCGGCACAACAAGGAGGGGGGGGCTGAGAGCATTCGCCTAAGCCATATCCTTTTTCCCGTGCCTCAGGAGGCTGATGAGGCAGCCGTTAGCAGGATTCGGGCCGAAGCTGAACGAGTACGGGAAGAGATTAAAAGGGGCAGGGAGTTTTCAGAAGCTGCTAGGCAATATTCGCAAGATTCTGACTCAGCGGCCCAGGGTGGAGACCTCGGTTATCTGAGACTTGATCAGATGAGTCTTCCCTTTCGGCAGGAGGTAGCTAGGCTAGAGATCGGCCAAATCAGCCAACCGGTACGAACCTCTTTTGGGTTTCACCTGATTCAGGTTACTGATCGAAGGATAGAGCAGGTTATCAAAGGATCGGAGCAGTGGAATGAGGCCAGGGCTGAGCTTCTCAGTCAAAAGGCACAAAAGCTCTTCCAGCAATGGCGGGATGAGCTTCGAGGGCAGGCTTACATCGAGATTAAGATAGGAAAGCCGCACTGAAAAGCAAATGGACAGGGGAATAATCTTTAGCTGTCGGCCACCCTATAGCGGGCTGCAAGGTCAGATACATTATCAAGCTAAAGATGCATTATAATGCGCTTAGATCTTTTCTTAAAGCTTAGTCGATTAATTAAGCGTCGAACCCTAGCCAAGGAATACTGCGAGCACAGCCTGGTTGAGGTTAACCACCAGCCTGCCAAAGCAGCCAAAGAAGTGCGGATCGGTGATGAGATTACCCTGAAGTTTCGGAACCGGACAGTAACGGTCGAGGTCCTCGACCTTCCCCAAAAAGGAATTAGGGCAAGGGAAGCAGCCAAGCTCTATCGGGTGCTTTCTGAATGCCGGAAGGAGGAACCTGATGATATCTTTTAATATTAAATATGTTAAAGTTAATATTAAATATTTTAAAATAGGTTACTTTTTATTAATTTTATTATTAACCATTCCTCTGCTTCGAGGAATAGCAGAAGCCAGGGAGGGGAAAAAGATGCTAAAGGGAAAGAAAGCTCTCTTTATCATTGCTCATCAGAATTTCCGAGATGAGGAGTATTCACAGCCAAGGCAGGCTCTGGAAAAAGAGGGGGTTCAGGTTACGGTGGCCTCCTCTTCTTTGAACAAGGCCAAAGGCATGCTGGGTATGACTGTCCAGCCGGATATCCTTCTCGATCAGGCTAAAGTAGAGGAGTATGATCTGGTGGTTTTTGTGGGAGGCTCAGGGAGTAGTGAATATTGGAAGAGCGCCACTGCTCACCAAATGGCGCGGCGCGCCCTGGAGGAGGGCAAGATTGTAGCTGCTATCTGCATCGCTCCAGTAACCTTGGCCGAGGCAGGCATTTTAAAAGGGCGAAAGGCCACGGTTTTTTCATCCCCTAAGGAGATTGAACTTCTTAAGGCCAAGGGAGCCGTATATACGGGATCGGCGGTTGAAAGAGATGGCCAAATCATTACCGCATCCGGCCCAGATGCGGCTAGCTCATTTGCCAAAACTCTCATTCAGGCTCTCTCAGGTCAATAATGGCCAAGAGAGAAGGGATCAAACTCACTAGGGTGAGTTAATTTATCCTTATGCTAGAGCGAATGCTTGATTGCATTTTAAAATCAATCAGTTAACTTTCACAAAATGTGTGAGTTAACATTAAGGTGGCCAGGTTGCTAGACGATACCAAAATACAGCGTTCAAAAACCGACCCTAGGCGGCGGCCAGGGGGAAGGCAGAATCCATCTGCTGAGAAAGCTTTCTCCAAAACCGCCACTCAGCGGCCAGGGGCGAGCGCTCGGCAGCGGCCAGGAGTGAGGCGCCCCGCCAGTAGGGTGAGGAATTCACCATCGAATTCACCATCGCCTGATAGCCAAATCCTTGAGTCGGCTAGGGGGCTTTCGGTCAGGATTCTGGTCCGGGCCGAGGAGGAATCCTCCTACCTTGATGTTTTGCTGACCGAAGCGCTCAAGGATTCTCCTCTCTCTGTTCGGGACAGACACCTGGCGACCGCGATTATCTATGGTGTTGTGCGCTACCGAAACCAACTGGACTGGTGGATCGATCAAGTGGCCAGCCGGCCGGTAGCCAAGATGCATCCTGCGGTCAAGGCTATTTTGCGCTCCGCTGTCTATCAACTCCTTTTCCTAAGCCGAGTGCCTCCTTCGGCTGCAATAGATGAGGCGGTCAAGCTGACCTACCAATTTAGTAGCCACCAAGCGGCTGGCTTTGTGAATGCCATCCTTCGGCAAATTCAGAGGATGCGGCCAGGGCTTCGGCTTCCTGCAGAAAGCGCCGACCCTGTCCGGCACATTGCCCTGGCCTTTGCCCATCCCGAATGGATGGTCAAGCGATGGATAGAGCAACTTGGCCTCAATGAGTGCAAAGCGCTTTGTCAGGCCAATAACCAGCAGCCTCGGCTGACCGCTCGCCTAAACAGCCTGAGGGTGCCCGCAGATACGGCCGCAGTTTCGCTTTCCAAAGAGCTTCAAGGCGTTCAGCCTTCGCAGATTGTGCCCGAGGGGTTTTATCTTGAAGGGCCGCGACCTGTAGTAGAAACGCTGACCTACCAGAGAGGTGAGTTTGAAATTCAGGGCTTGAGCTCTATGCTGGTAAGCCGAGCTCTTGCGCCTCTGCCAGGAGAGCGGATTGTAGATGCCTGCGCTGGACGAGGGGGGAAAACAACGCATCTTGCTCAACTCATGGATAATCGGGGAATGCTGCTGGCTCTTGATCCCTCTTTCCGAAAATTGGGGCTTCTGCGGGAAAATGCCCGCAGACTTGGGGTTGAGATCATACGACAGCTGTGTGCCGATGCCCGCTCGGTCCCCTTGCGCAGCCATCAATTTGACCGCCTGCTCCTCGATGTCCCCTGCTCTTCGCTAGGAATCATCAGGCGGCATCCTGAGATCAAATGGCTCAGGGCCGAATCAGACCTGAGCAGTCTCTCCGCCCTGCAACTTGACATTCTGGAGCAGAGCTCATCCCTGCTAGCCGAAGGCGGCGTCATCGTCTACAGTGCCTGCTCGCTTGAGCCCGAAGAGACCACGGTCGTGGTCAGTCGGTTTTTGACCCAGCATCCAGAATTTATCCGGGAGGATGTGCGGCCCTATCTGCCAAAGGTGCTCCATGAGGCCGTGGGAGAGGATGAGTGTGTGAGGATTTATCCGCATCGGTATCCTCAATATGATTTAGATGGTTTTTTTATCGCCAGGCTGAAAAGGCAGGGCGGGAGTATCCGGTGAACAGAAGGGAATAATTAGGAAGCTTATGTCGGTCAGAGGGTTTTTTCTGGGTTTGATCAAGCTGCTGATATTTATCAGTGGACTTTTTATCATCGGATTCCTGAGCGCTCTGATTACCATAAACCTGGTAATGCAAAAAGAACAGGTCAAGGTTCCTTCCCTAATCGGCAAGGATGTTGTAGATGCCCTTGAGATGCTCAATTCTCTGGGGCTCAATCTGATTGTGGAAAGCCGTGAATTCCATCAGACCATGCCGGCCAATACGATTATTTCTCAAAGCCCTGCCCCGGGAAAGCTTCTCAAAACTGGCCGCGACATCAAGGTGTCTCTGAGCAAGGGGACAGAGATTGTCATTATCCCTGATATTACGGGTGAGCCGCTGCTGCGTGCTCAGAGCATTTTGCAAGAGCACAGCTTAAAAAGCGGATATATAGCCAGGATTTACCGCCGAAATATTGAAGAGAATATCGTTATTAGCCAAGATCCGCCAGCAGGCGATAAGATTCGTCGAAACGCTACAGTCAATCTTCTGGTAAGCCAGGGGCAGGAGCCTGTCTACTACTGCATGCCTGAGCTTGTCGGAAAAAGCCTAACCGAGGCAGAGCAAATCCTGCAAAACCTTCACCTGACGATTGGAAACATTGACTATGAATTTCATGAGAAACTAGAGCCGGATATAATCATTGCCCAATTTCCCGAATCTGGCTACCGGCTCATGCAGGGCGAAAAGGTCAATCTGCGAGTCAGCAAAAATAAGTCTTTTGAGAATGAAATCAGTACCTACAAGGTCCTTCAGTACACGGTTCCACCTGGAGAAGGACGCCAAAGGAGGGTACGAATTGTGTTGCGGGATGAGCAGGGGGAGAAGGAAATCTTTCATGAAGAGAAAGAGGCTAATGATCAGATCGAGCTTCTGATCAAAGTAACTCCTGGAGCTGTAGCCCTGATCTATCTTGATGAAAATTTAATAAAGGAGGAGCGATTCTGATGACCAAGACTCGACCGATCCGAATTGCACCCTCTCTGCTATCGGCCAATTTTGCCTCTCTGGCTGAGGAAATTCGCAAAGTGGAAGAAGGCGGAGCGGATCTATTGCATATCGACGTTATGGATGGACATTTCGTACCCAATATCACCATTGGCCCACCAGTGGTCCAATCCCTAAGAGCAGTTACGAAAACGCCTCTTGATGTGCATCTCATGATTGAGCATCCTGAGGATTACTTCGAGGAATTCCGCCAGGCAGGAGCTGATATCTTGACTATTCACTGGGAAGTATGTCATCATCTTCATCGGAGTATCCAGGTGATCAAGGAAAAGGGAATGCGGGCCGGGATAGCTATCAATCCCTCGACCCCAGTGCAGGTCTTGGAGTGCATGTTATCTGAAGTTGACCAGATCGTAATCATGTCGGTAAATCCAGGATTTGGCGGCCAGCGGTTTATCCCCTTTGCTCTCTCTAAAATCAGGACCTTGCGCCAGATGATCAGCCAGGCTGGGCTTGATGAGCGGGTTGATATCCTGGTCGATGGTGGGATCAAGTTGGACAATTGTTTAGAAGTAATTCAAGCAGGGGCCAACATCATTGTTTTGGGCTCTGGAATTTTTTACACCTCTGATCCTGCGGCTACGGTAAGAAAGGTCAGAGGGCTGATAGAGATGGGAGTACCATGAAAAGTTCCTCGATGGTGAAATTCATATCTTCAGCAGCTCTTTTTTTGGCCGGACTGATACTCTGTTTTCTCCTCAAAACATCATCTGCCCAGGTGGGCTCACCTCCTGAGGACAATAACGACCTGCACCGGCAAGCCCTAGCGGCTAAGCAGGCCGCTGACGCCTACTCGAAAAGCGGAGAGATTCAAAAGGCGATCGAGGCTTACGAGAAGGCTCTGCAACTCTATCCCGATTATGCTGATGTGTACTATCTGCTCGGTCTGATCTACGATCTGCATCAGGGGAGGCTGGAAAAAGCCATTGCCTGTTACCAAAGATTCTTAGAGCTTGCTCCGAATGCTCCAGAGGCCAGGGATGTTCAGCTGTTGATCGAAAGTGCCAGACAGGCTCTATCAGATGCCCAGGGAATTTCGCCAAAGCCAGCAGCAGATGCCCAGGGAATATCAACAAAGCCAGCCGCCACTTTTTCCGGTACGGAGGGTAAGGATGAGGGAAAAATTCAGCCCCTGGCCGAAGGCGAGCAGAAAAATGCCGATAAGATAAATGATTATGATAAGGTAGAGGAGCAAGTAGCCGTCTCCCAAATAGGGCCAGCAACTTTCTCCAAAGATATAAAAGATGATAGCCATATAGAGCTGCATAAGGAGCTAGCTGATAGCCCACAAGAAGTTGACAAAAAAACAAAACAAAAATCATCCTTATCGGGAAAGGGCAGGTCAGCCTCAGAGGCCGGGGCTTCGGAGCAGTTCATTTCCCGCTCGATTGAGGGAAAGATTTTAAAATATACCATTAAGCTTGCCGTCTGGCAGCGAGAGGGATTCATTGACAAGTTTAATGAGCTGGCACTGGCCAGGGGGTCTTATCTGACTAATAACGTCTCGGAAGTGCGAGCCAAGCTAAGAGAGGAGAGGCAAAAGGTTACAGAATTTATCGATTATGCAAAGGAAGCAGAGCAGATGATGCTGCGACAGCTCCTCAATGAGCTGATTAAAGAATGGGGTATAGAGCTTCCCCACCTACCACAAAAGGTAGACATAGAGAAGGCGGTATCTTCTATTCAGGTTCAGGATCTTCAGGAAGATAAAAAATATATTCATCTTTCTTTGGAGGCCAAGGTTAACGCTAAAAACCTGAGAGAGCAGCTCTTGAAGCTAGGGTATCAGTTTACTCCATGCAGGGTTCATCTGCAGTGCTCTAACCTATATGGAGAATTTAAGGATAAGTTCTTTGAGGCTATTCAGCGAAAGTCAGAGTATATAAAAAGCCAGTCCGAGGGAGTGTATGAGATTTATGCACCGGCTAAACTCTTTGCTTCTGAGCTGAGCAAGATGGTTATTGGTACCTATGGGATTAGGCTTGATAAGGTAGGTGAAGATACTATTACCTTTAGGGCTGAAGCTGTGGAAAATGGATTTTGATGGTTAATTTTCTTGACACTAATTTCTTTTTGAGGTATAATAAAGAATCAAGTTTAAAATAAAAATCCTCATAAGAGGATAAAAATACTGAGGAATAATTCCCTCATATAATTTAAGGAATTACTCCAGGGCAAAGTTTCTTTTTCCCTGGTAGAGCATTAAGTTGTGGATAGGTTATCTGAAACTTTGGAGGCCTATAGCTTTTCCTGAGCTTTACAGAGATATCCCAACTTAAGAATTATTTTAAGAAAGGAGGGATATTGAGTATGGCTCAAGGACGAGTGAAATGGTTTAACGACCAAAAAGGCTTTGGTTTCATCAAGATCGCGGGTGAAGACAAAGATGTGTTTGTACACTATACCGCCATTGCTGGCTCAGGCTTCAAAAGTCTCCAGGAAAATCAGCTTGTTGAGTTTGAAATTCAACAAGGTCCCAAAGGACCGCAGGCAATTAATGTACGGCCACAACAGTAATTACTTATTCTGATTGCCAATTTCGCAAGAGGGAGGTTCCTTACGGTTCCTCCCTCTTCCTTTTTCTGCTAGTGTGTATCTTTTAAATTAAATAATAAGCTCCTTATAAAATAAACTTCTTATAAAATCCAATTACTTCGACCATAAAATCGGAAATCCAAGTTTTTCAACTATTTGTTTCCTTATACCTTTTCTTTTCTCAAAATTACTCTTTACATCATCGATTGAAGTCGGAAATTCATATTCCTCGATCCACTTGGGAAAACTCTCGATGATAAAATCCGCGGTGGTCTTAATCGAATCCATAGTCTCCTGCAGGAACGCCTTGACCGGCCTTGTATTCTGCTCTCCTTCACCGGCATAAGAAGACTCCCCAAAAACAGGGCAGCAAATAAAACCATACGTTAACAAAAGAACCAGGAAAAGCTGAAACTTCTTTTTCATCTCTCTATCCTCCTTACTAGACTTGTACTGTTATATGGTTAATAAAAGTAATGATTAATTTCACCTACTATTTCGGATTAATATAAAAAAAACCATTACTGATTAATAACCTGATTAAAAAGGCGAGTAATACTTACTAATATTCCTAAACCAGATCGCTATTACAAAAATCGATAATCATGAATTAAACCCTTATGAGGATGACATAGATTTTATGACGCCTCAGATAATTCTTTATAAATAAAAAGCAAATAGATCATCAACCTTTTATGCTATCACCATAAACATTGTAAACTCTCCCTAGAGATAAAGAATAGATAAGATGATAGAGAGGATAACTAAAATCATTCTCTATCAAACTCTTATCAAAATATTGGCAAGGGCTGGCACTCTATATGCTCGATAAAAAGGTGAAAATAATGATCAATTCATACTTTTATAATAGCCAGATTATAAAGGAGACGAATCTCAAAAAGAGGAATAAATCTTATGAATTTCTGATTAGATATTTTGCTGATCTTCAGCATAAGATGTAGTTTATACAGCATACATACAACCATGTGAGTCTGAACTTGTTGGATAGGCTTGATTCATATTCAAGTTCTCAAATCTCCTGCTCATGCCGAAGCTGCTTTTTCCCGATAATCAAGAATCAATCATAATTTCTACTGCTCGATTTTATCATCAGCTAAAGAACCAATAAAAGACAAAATATGGTTTTCAAACTCACACAAATAAGATGGTGAAAATAAGATGATGAAAAACCAGCTCTTTGAGTACACCGGAGTAAAAGGGGGGATAAAAAGCATCCTGAAAATACAAGGGAGGTGAGAGATAGGGAGTAAATTTGGAAGTAAGTTTTTGGGAAGGAAATTTTTTTTTCGGAAGTGATGAGGTTTTAAGGAAAATTGGGTAGGAATTTTTGGAAGTTAATTGGAAAGAAATTTAATTGTATTAACCATTTTTAAGGTCACTATAATCTTTACGATTATAAGTGATGGAGGAAGCATTGGAAATGGTTATTATTAGAAGAATCCCCAGCTATGTCTTTTTAGTCATGATCGGCATTATGGCTCTTATTTTCGTATGTCCAACTGCTCAGGCTCAGAACTGGATGGCTATGCCGCCTTATAATACGCTGTGGCCATTATGGTCCCCAGCCCTGTCCCCTGTTGATCCCACGACTGGGCTGCCGACCCCGATTGTAACCAGTCTGACCTCGACTACTGTTTTGCCTGTGCAACCTGGGCTAACCTGGAATCCAGCCCTCAAAAATCCCTGGCTGCTCTATAATACCCCTCTTGGCTTGGCCTATTACGATCCTCTCCTTGGGATTAATCTCTGGCCTCCGACTGGATTTTTGACCGGCTCTGGTGTTCCTAAGCCGCTTACCTTACCAGCCAATTACGCCACGCTGCCGATTACAAGCTCTACTTGGATCACCACGTACGTACCGCTCGGCAATTCAGCGCTCATAGCTTACCTAAAGACCATTGCTCCTGCTGGACCACCGGCTGTGCCTGGTCCACCACCTGTGCCGGTATTTCTCACGCCAACGGCGATTATCTAGTATTTCTAGCTTTGGCTATAGGCTATAATAGCTGAGAGCTATTGTTGATAATAAGTCTGCTTACCGGATGCAGCTATTTTCTATCACTCCAAAGATGATTTTAGCCCCGGGCCCTCTCCCCCTCTTTTTGGGGGGAAGGGCCCACGACATGCAAAGTACACCATAAGAGTCAAACCTGAACGGCGCTGCACAACTCGCAAAAGGCCCACACGCAAAGGATACCACCCCTACTCCTTTTGGATCCACGACCGACGGCGGCCAGACCTTTACCCGCGATAAATACTACCCCTACTCCTTTGGGATCCACGCCCCCACGCTTAATAGAGTCGATCGGTCAAATTCTCCCCCTTGCTTTTCTTGCAGGCCCTGCCCTACTCCTCAATTAATGGTAAAGTGAAAACTGATTCTCTCCTGCCTACTTTGCGCCGACGACCGCCTTAGGTCTGATGTCCCTCTGGTTTCTCTCCCCTTGATTTTTCAAGAAGCTCTCTTAGGCTCTTGAGCAGATTGAGCAAGGAAACGGGTTTGTGGAGAAGCCGAAATCCTCGCTCCCGTATGGTGGGCCATTGATCCTGCTTGTCAGGATAGCCGCTGATCAACAGGATTTGAAGTTCTGGCCGAAGCAAAAGAAGCTGGTCAGCCAACTCAATAGCGCTTTGATCAGGCAGAATGACATCACTCAGTAGAAGGTCGAAATTTCCTCTCTCCTGAGCAAAAATAGACAAAGCCTCACGGGATGAGGCAGCCGTATAAACAAGATAGCCATTTTGCTGAAGCATGGTAGCCGTCAGTTTCCTAACTCCTCCATCATCTTCCACCAGCAGAATGCGCTCGCCCTGGCCTTGAAATTTCCTCACTGAAATTGCCTCATCGACCTTCTTTTCCGGTCTCATCAGAGAGGCTGGCAGGCAAATGGCAAAGGTTGCCCCTTGTCCTGGCAGGCTAGAGACGTTGATCCATCCCTCATGCTGCTTGATGATGCCATAGACTACAGACAAACCAAGCCCGCTGCCCTTGCCAAACTCTTTGGTAGTATAGAAGGGTTCAAAAATCCGGCTCATGACCTCACTGCTCATCCCACAGCCCGTATCCGTAATTGACAGGCGCACAAATTGGCCAGGTCTGGCCTCCGGAAGGCAGGCCGCCTGCTTCTCATCTAGGATCAGATTTTCGGTCCTGATGGTCAGCTCTCCTCCTCGCGGCATGGCATCCCTAGCATTGATCACCAGATTCATGATCACCTGCTCGATATTTCCCTCATCAGCCAGTGTTGTCCACAGGTTCGGCTCAAGCTCTAGCCTGATTTTAATGTCCTCGCCGATAACCCGATAGATCATCTTGAGAAGCTCGTCAATCGTCTGGTTGAGATTCAGACAAACGGGCTCGGCCGGCTGCTTGCGGCTAAAAAGAAGAAGCTGACGGGTGAGATTGGCTGCCCGACCTGCGGCCACGCGAATCTCCTTAAGATCCATAGCCACAGGATCATTCTCGCTGATTTCCAGTAAGGCTAAGGTGGCATGTCCCTGGATCATAGTCAAAAGGTTATTGAAATCGTGAGCCACTCCTCCGGCCAAAAGGCCGATAGCCTCCATCTTCTGAGCATGAAGAAGCTGAGATCGGATTTTTTCTTTTTCCTCTTCAAGCCGCTTGCGACTCGTAACATCCCGCACAATAACCATGATCGCTGGCCGACCTTCATACTGAATAATGCTGCTTGAGACCTCACCATACTTTATAGTCCCATCCTTGCAAATAAATTTTATCTCAAAGAGAGGAGGAATCTTTGTCCCACAAAGCAGCCGATCAGAGAGCCAACTTGCCATCTGCCTGGCTTCAGAGGTTATAAAATCTAGAAAGGGTTTGCCGAGCAGCTCATCGTATGAATAGCCACCCATCCTAAGAGCACTACTGTTGACAAACTTAAAAACCCCATCCTGAACAATGGCTACCCCATCCTGGGCCTGCTCTACTAAGGCTGAGTACTTAGCCTCAGACTCCCGCAGCAGCTCTTCAGCCCTCTTGCGATCGCTAATATCTCTGATAAAGGACACGATACCTCGAAGCTCGCCTTGCACTCCCCGAAAAGGGCTAACTGCCATAAGACAGGGGACTCGGCTGCCATCCTTGCGCCTTATTTCCTTCTCAATCTCGACAAACTCCTCCCCATTGAGAATTCGAACCAGAGGGCAACCCAAACTGCCGCAGGCAGAAATGTGAAATATATCAGAGCAGCGGTAGCCAATGACCTCATCCTTGCTAAAACCAGCCAGAGTACAAAAGGCCCGATTGACCCGGACAAACTTATAATCAAGATCTATAAGGCATATTCCCTCGGCTGCACCATCGAAGATCTGGTTAAGCTCAGCGTAGGCAAGCCGCGAGGTATCCTCAGCTCGGTAGCGATCGATAATTTCAACTTGGAGTTGCTCGTTTGTCTTGATCAGGCGATCGGTGCGTTCTTTAATCAGCTCCTCAAGGTGGCAGCGATATTTGTGTATCTCCTCTTCCGCCTGTTTTCGCTCGGTAATATCAGTGGCTGTTCCAACCACCTTCACCAGCCGGCCATCTTTATCTCGCCTCGGAAAAGCCCGATTGTAAATCCAGCGGATGGATCCATCTGGCCGCATAATTCGGTATTCAAAATCTGTGGCTATTCCTTCTGCATGTTTTTCAACTTCAGCCCAGAACCGCTCACGATCATCAGGATGGATAGTTTCAATCAAGGCCTCAGGAGATCGGTACAAATCCTGCCGACTGCGGCCCCAAATCTTTTCATAGCCTGGGCTAAGATAGAAGATCTCACCAAACCCAGGCGAGCTTATCCAAAAGACATCCTCAATGGTCTCGGTCATGAGCTGAAAATTTTCCCACATCTCCTGCTCGATCTGCTCAAAAGCTCGGCCATCGGCCATATCTTCGATTGGGCCAGCACCTCTTGCCTCCTCCTGATTATCCCCCCCTCTCACAAGTTGCTCATTACTCTTGTCTTGATCTCTCATATACTCCACACTTACACACTTACACACTTACTCTTTTTAAGGTTTCAAACTAAGATGATTAGCCTGTCATTGTCATTAAAGATTATACAATCGAGCTAGCAAATTTTAAAGTTATTTCTCGACTTCTTTTTCTTGTGGACCTTTGCTCATCTTCAGGATAAACTTAAGGGAATCTCTCTGAGCTCCCTTTAGGGAGCTTCAAAAGTCAAAATAAGTAAATCCAAAATATAGCAAGTATAGCAAAAACCAGGATCAAAGCTTATGCGAATCTTACACCTTGATACTGGCAGGGGATGGAGAGGTGGCCAGCGGCAGGTATTTTTCCTCCACCAGAGCCTTCTTAGCCTGGGGATTGACAGCCTAGCCGTGGCTCAGGAGCGGGGAGAGCTCTACCGGCGGCTTCCTGATCCCAAAATTCCTCTTACTTGCCGGGGCGAGTGGGACCTTGCGGCTGCTTTCAGACTGGCTCGGATGTTAAGGCAATTTTCCCCTGATGTTGCCCATGCCCATGATGCCCATGCCCATACCTTGCTCCTTCTAGCCTCGCTTTTGGTGAGGAGGAGCCGCCCTAAGCTTGTGGTTTCCCGAAGAGTAGATTTTCCCATCGCCGGCTCCCGATGGAGCAGGTGGAAGTATCAGAGCTGGCAGGTTGACAAAATCATCACTGTTTCCTATGGCATCAGGGAAGTGCTTATTCGAGATGGAATTTCTGAAGAGAGAATCAGCGTGGTTCACAGTGGTGTTCCTATTCAGGAGCGGCCACGGGAGATCAGCCTCAAGGTCAGGCAGCAATTATCAATCCCACCCGAAGCCAAGGTTATAGGGTGCGTTGCTCACTTTGCCGATCATAAGGACCACCGAACCCTACTTCGGGTTTTTCAGACACTGGCTGAAAAGGAAGATAATGTCTATCTCCTCCTAGTAGGAGACGGCCCTCTTTATGAGAAAATTTTGGCTGAGAGCCGAAAAATAGCGGCTTCGGATCGGATCATTTTTACCGGATACCAGGAAGATGTCTATCCCTACCTGATGAATTTTGATATCTTTGTGCTGACCTCATACCTTGAAGGATTGTGCAGCTCGCTGATTGATTCTCTCTCCTGTGGTGTTCCAATCGTAGCCAGCAGAGTAGGAGGGATTCCGGAGCTGGTCCAAGATGGAGAGAATGGTTTCCTAGTAGAGGTGGGAGATGTTGCCGGCTTTGTTAATGCCATACTTAGGCTGTTGAAAGATCCTCTGCTGTATCAAACTTTCAAGGGAAATTGCTTAATCCAGGCTAAAAATTTTTCAATAGATTCTATGGTCGGCAAAACATTAGAAATTTATCGCCAGCTTATAAAGTAAATTCCTTAATGAAATAGACACACGGTAAGTCTTTCCTTAAAATATGCCCGATTTGAACTCTTAAGGAGAGCAGATTAAAGGCTCTTGAGACCATAATTAATTGACAAATGAAGCGAGAAGAATGAAAAGCAAGGAGCACTTACCATGACAAATGACCAAAGAAGCACGCTCTTTATATGGCTATCAGTATGTTCACTTATAATTATTATCCTATTTTTGGGCTATCCAGGAGGAGAAGCAAAGTATCCTTTAGCGGCGGAGCTATCCAGTAAGGAAAGGCTTGGCAAACTAATCTATTTCGATCAGCAGCTGTCTGAGCCAAAGGGGCAGTCTTGTTCTGTGTGTCATTTCCCGGAAAATGGTTTTAACGGAATTGGGGATCCTAATATTGCTGTCTACGAGGGAGCAGTGCCCGGTCGATTTGGTTTTCGCAATCCCCAAAGCTCAGCGTATGCCTCCTTTAGCCCGGCGCTTCACTTCAGCCAGGAGGAGGGTGAGTATATTGGCGGCCAGTTCTGGGATGGTCGGGCAAATAGCCTCACTGAGCAGGCCAAGGGGCCTTTCCTGAATCCAGTAGAGCAGAATAACCCGAGTGGAGAGGAGGTAGCCAGAAAGGTCTGTCAATCCTCGTATGCGGATCTCTTCAAGGAGGTATATGGTCCCTGTGCCTGCGATGATCTCACCAAAGCCTTTGATTTCATTGCTGATGCCATTGCTGCCTATGAGTCATCCAGTGAGTCGAACCGCTTCAGCTCAAAGTATGATTGGTATCTCAAAGATCCAGCCGCCTACCCTTTGAGCGAGCAGGAAGCATGGGGTCTTAGGCTCTTTGAGACCAAAGGCAACTGCAGCTCCTGCCATCCGAATACAGCAGGTCCTTACTGCGACCGGCCACTGTTTACCGACTATACATATGATAATCTTGGTCTGCCAAAGAATCCTGCCAATCCCTGGTATCGTATGCCTCCATCCATTAACCCTGAGGGAGAGAATTTTATCGACCGCGGGCTTGGCGACACAGTCAAGGATCAGGCCCAGATAGGGAAATTCAAGGTACCAACCCTTCGAAATGTCGCCGTCGCACCTCCCTATGGGCATAATGGCTTATTTAAAACTCTCAAGGAGGTGATCCACTTCTATAACACCGCCGGTATCCCCGGTATGTGGCCACCACCAGAGGTGCCTGAAAATGTCAATAGAGTCGAAATCGGCAATCTTGGCTTAAGCGATGAGGAAGAAGATGCCCTGATCGCCTTCCTGAAAACCCTAACTGACGGCTATGAGCCGCCAGAGTTAAGGGGAAAACCCTTTTGAAAAAGGGTTTTCCCCTTAAACCCTTTTCCTAAAACTTTAATATTAATTAAAATTAATTAAAGTTTTGGGAGGATGGGTTGGAAGGAACCCTTATTGAATAAGGGTTCCTTCCAAAATCAATTATGAAAAACAAAAAAAATTCGATGATCAACCTAGCCATAGAGGTTGCGGCTCAGGCCCATCAGGGGCAGGTCCGCAAGGGGACGAATATCCCCTATATTACCCATCCCTATGCGGTGGGTATGCTCCTTGTGCAGGCTGGCTGCGCTGAAGAGGTGGTGGTTGCCGGGCTACTCCACGATACCCTAGAGGATACCTCCCTTTCACTAGAAGAAATAAGGCGACAGTTTGGCCAAAGGGTTGCAGATATCGTTCTAGGATGCTCTGAGCCAAACCGCGCTCTGCCCTGGGAAGAGCGCAAGCAGCACACCCTGAATTTCCTGCGTCTTGCTCATCTCGACATCCGCTGGGTAGTCTGCGCCGACAAGCTGCATAACCTCCGGACCCTGGCCCATGACCTTACCCTGCTTGGCGATCAGGTATGGTCTCGGTTTAGTCGTGGACGCAGCCAGCAGGAGTGGTACTATCGGGGGATAGTAGACAGTCTGTGGCACAATTTGCATCTTCCCCACCTTTCGGGGTCTTTATTTCATCAGCTCAAGGAAGAGGTGGAAGAGCTTTTCGGCAAGTAGGCGCCTCAAGTAGGATCACATCAGCAAGGTATGATCACATCAGATTGATAGGGTCAACATCAATATCAATCTGAATTCCCTCACCAGTGAATCCTGCCTTAAATTCAGCTAGCCCAGCGCGGATAAGATCATTGAGCAAAAGCGTATGGCTAGATTTTAGCAGAATCTGAAGCCGCCACTGGCCACGGATCTTGAAGATCGGAGCCTGGGCCGGTCCAAGAGCAATGATTTCATCCGGCTTGAGCGAAACAAGAAGGTTCATCAGCCGCGTCGCGGCTGCCTTGAGCAGATTGATATTCCCACCCCGAACAATGATATTGACCATCCGGCTAAAGGGTGGATAGCCAAGCTCTCGGCGGTATTGGATCTCCTGCTGGTAAAAGGCCAGATAATCCATGCGGCTGGCACATTGGAGGCTGTAGTGCGAAGGGGAGAAGGTCTGCACTATGACCTCACCCTGGATATTTCCCCTACCGGCCCGTCCCGAAACCTGGGTAATCAACTGAAAGGTCCGCTCAGCGGAGCGAAAATCTGGCAGGTTAAGGATAGAGTCAGCAGCTACCACACCAACCAAGGTTACGTGGGGAAAATCAAGCCCCTTGGCGATCATCTGAGTGCCGATCAGAATATCGATTTCACCCCGGCCAAGCCGGCAGAGGATTTTCTGATGTGAGCTCTTGCGGCTTACCGTATCCTGATCCATCCGCTCGACCCTGGCTGTGGGGAAAAGGCGGCTGATCTGCTCTTCAACCTTCTGAGTGCCTGATCCGATCCCCTGAAGCTGCCCTCCGCAGGCTGGACAGAGGGAAGGGGCCGGTAGTGCGAAATTGCAATAGTGGCAGCGAAGCCGCCTATCGCACAAGTGATAGGTTAGAGAGACGCTGCAATTTTTGCACTTTGGAACATGGCCGCACTCACAGCAAAGCAGAAAATGAGAAAAACCCCGGCGGTTGATGAACAGAATCGTCTGCTCCCCACGGCTAAGCCGTTGCTCGATAGCCTCAATCAGGGGACGAGAGAAGATGAGCGACTTGCCTCTGCTGGCTCGAATTTCCGCTTTCATATCAATCAGTCGAATCCTGGGGCTGGCCTGGGTTGTGGCCCGACTCGGCAGACTGATCAGGCCAAATCTTCCCTGGCTGGCGTTGAAAAAGGTTTCAAGAGAAGGGGTGGCTGAGCCAAGCACCAAGAGAGCATTGGCCATCTTAGCCCGCATCAGGGCTACATCGCGGGCATGGTAGCGGGGCAAGTTATCCTGCTTGTAAGAGGTCTCATGTTCTTCGTCGAGCACAATCAAGCCAAGTTTTTCCAAAGGAGCAAAAATTGCCGACCGCGCTCCAATGACCACTTTGGCCTCACCGCTTAGGATCTTGCGCCACTCATCCAGCCGCTCTCCGCGGCTTCGCCGGCAGTGGAGCACAGCAATCGTGCGGCCAAACAGGGCAAAAAAGCGGCTAATTAACTGATGAGTCAAGGAAATCTCAGGAACCATGACCAAGGCGGTCTTGCCCAAGCTGAGAGTGTGAGCTACGGCCTGAAGATAGACATAGGTTTTGCCACTTCCGGTAACTCCATGCAACACATAAGAAATAAATTCATCCCGCTCCAGGGCAGCCTTGATCGTCTGAATGGCCCGCTGCTGATCCTGAGTGGGAATGATCTCTTGGGCAGGAGCAGATGGTGTAGCCTCATTCTCTACCATGAGCGAATCAGGCCAAACCTCCTGCTCACAGATTTCGACCAGCCCCTGCCTGATCAGGCAATCGAGAGCGCCACAGCTTGCTCCGGTGAGCTTGAGAAGCTCCTGTCTGCTCATCTCCTTGATACTGCGGAGAGCAGAGAGGATCTTGGCTTGTTTTGGTGCCCTCAATCCTTGAAGCTGAAGAAAACTTTCCACTCTGGCCTCATCTGCCGTGAGCCGAACCATTTTTTTCTTTTTACCGGCAATGGGCTTTTCCCTAAAGCTAACTCCGGCAGGCAGGCAGCCTGAAATCACCCTTCCCCAGGGGGCCAGATAGTAGTCAGCGATCCACCTGGTCAAGCGCAGGATCGAAGGAGGAATGAGCGGCCTGTCATCCAAAACCTCAAGGATTTCCTTGATCTCGATATCCTTGCCATCTCCATCGTGAGCAGCAGGATGAGGCAGGATGAGGTGGTTGGGTACTTCAGCAATTACCTCAACTAGATAGCCGATAACCCGGCGGCTGCGGAAAGGGACCAAGACCCTTGTACCCAAGGTTGCTTTCTCAACCAAGTGTGGGGGAATCCTGTAGGTGAAAACTTTATCCAAGGGGATATTGATCACTACCTGGGCAAACATAGGTTCTCAGGCCATCCCATCTATATTTTGGGTATAAACTTTGGGCATAAAGTTTTAGGAGGATGGTTTGGAAGGAACCCTTTTTCAAAAGGGTTCCTTCCAAAATACCATTCCTCCTCTATATCCACTATACACGCCTCTCACTACCTAATACACGCCTCTCACTACCCACCTCTATTCTGACAATTCCTTGCTGATCAATTGCATATCCTGCCAAACAAGCTTTTTTTTCTCTCTTATTTCCCTCTCTTCGGTAGTTTGCAGAATGAAGCCTGGAGAATAGGTGGGGATGACTCTTGTTTGTCTCTCCCCGACCCAGAGGGAGAAGAGCTTTCCTCGAAGGTCGCACACCGATCCCATTGGTCTTCCCAGCACAGTCTGGGTAGCTAAGGCATCAAGGTTATCGAGGGTACAGATGACCCGAGGCCTTTCTAAAAGCTGCAATTCCTGAAGAAGAATCCTTCGGCATCTCAAAGATGCCTGAGCTCGGATCGGCCCATCAGCTTCAGGGAGAGGGCATTTTACAGCATAGGTCAGATAGATCCTCTCCCGACTGAGCTTGAGGGCGCTCAAGAGCCTATCGAACAATTCCCCTTCCTCTCCCTGCAATGGCTTTCGGCGAGCGACTTCAGCCACCCCGGGCGAGCGAGCAACAAAAACGAGGGGAGAGGCTCGATCTCCCTCTCCGGCAACAGCCAAAGACCTATGAAGCGATATCAGACAGCGACGGCATCGGCCAAGATAGCTGGTGAGCTCATCCAAGGAGGCGAAAGGAGAGAACGGCGGCTGATCTTCTTCAAAATTCAAGGGCATTCCGATCAGACCGCTATTTTGGTAGTATTGAATCGAGCTCCTCACCAAGTGAACGAGCTGATTGTATTCTCTTTTAAACTGAGTAAGGGAGAAGATAGGTAACATATATGTTGTCATGATCTAATTAAGTGGTTCTTTCGCTAACAAAGTGCGCAATTTAGGCGACCCTTAGAGCCGCCCCTACAATTGATAGCGTAATTGATACGCTGCGTATTTGTGTTACGCACTTAGCGAAAAGACCATTAAGGTTACAAGATAAAATAAGCGCAATCGCTGGTCAGAAAATTGCAGGGACGCGGTTTTGGTCGCACTATCAGCGTGATCAAACTTACCATAGTCTTTCGATTTTATCAACTCTGATTCCCTGCTCAAAAAGATAAAGAATAGAGCACTTATGATAAACTACGGACAAAATATTCAAATAAGGGCCAATAAATTCTTCGATAGTCTCCTTCCTAGACTCTGAATTGGATTTGATTTTTGTGATTTAAATCTATAAAATTTTAAAGATATTGGGTTGGGTCTAGGTTCTGATTCTGCTATTAAAGGACAGTAGCAATGGGAGTAAAAGACAACGACAGAAAAAAACGACCTATCTTCGGCTACGTTAGCCTGCTGCTGGCAGGTCTAACTTGTTTTAGCATCTTGGTTATCTTTTCGGCTTCAACCGCGGCCAGCAGGTCATTAGTGATTGACGATTTTGAATATTGGGATTCTCCCTATAACCACGGCTGGCAAAGTTCTGATTATGCTTATCCGGTCATGGGTTATGGAATCGGATATGGCCAGATATTCACCCAGCTTGATTTCGCCGAAGGGAGTAGGGTTTTAACCGTGCACTATCAGCCCTCTGTCTTTAACCGTATGGAGCCATACTGTCTGGCAAACTATAAGTTAAAAGATCCTGAAACTGGCCAAGCACCAAAAACTGTTGGCTTTAGCTACAAGCTGAAGGCCCCGATAAGCTTTGAAAACTTTACTCACCTTAGATGTTTTCTCCTGATCAAAACCTCAGAGAGCGGCTGGCTTTGGTTAAGCTATCTTCCTGTTGAGGGAAAGAAGGTGCAGGATTTGGGGAATTTTTTACCCGCTACTCCTCCCCCCTCAGAGCTCATACCGTCTGGCTCTAGCCCCATTCGCTGCCTAGGCTATCCTGCCGGACGCGAGCTTCAGGATTCTACCTGGCATTGTCTGGTTCGCAATCTGGCCAAAGACCTGACCCAGGCTGTTGAGGAAGGCTTTTTGCCCGCGCCTCAAACCCTTGAGGGAATCTATGGGATTGTCTTTTTAGGGTATGAATATTCTGTGGATGAGATCACCTTGACCGATGACCTTTGGCGTTATGAAAACCGCCATCCTTTTGTCTGGAATCCAGGACCACAGTTTGCCACCCTGTTTGAGCCTTTTGAGCTGGTTCTCTATGCCTCTGATCCGGAGAATAAAAAGCTCTCCTTTCATATTCAAGTCGATGGCTGGGGTATTCATGGTCTTCCTGCAGATAGAGGATTTTCACTCAGAGAGCTTGGCCCAGGCGACTTTCCAGATGATCCCTATCTGGCCGCTATTCCTTCCATTCAAAGGGCTATGATAAGTTTTACTCCTCAGTATCTTGAGGATTTGATAGTTACGGTAACGGTATCTGATGGCTACACTAACGATATCACCATGTTTCCCTTGTCAGTGGTTAACTACAGGGTTCAGAATCATCCCCCTTATATTCAGCGAAGCGGTATAATTTCACGGTTTGTGGCCTGGGTGGGAGAGCCGTTCTCCCATCAGGTCAGGGCATTTGACCCAGACTATGATCAGCTTACCTACTCGGCCACGATTAACGGCCTGCCCAGCTATCAGTACGGCCCCTGGCAAGAGCCTCTCATTGATCCCCACAGCGGTCTGATCAAATTCACCCCCCAATTTGAGGGTTTTTTTAAGCTTACGGTAGTGGTCAGGGATGAAAAAGGAGCCATCGGTCAATCTGTCTGGGATTTGACCGTAGCCAACCGCGGCGCTTGGCTCAATCACCCACCGGTAAGGGTGGTAAATATACCCAGCCCGCAGATGGTCCGCGCTGGTGAGCTCTACACCGTAGCCACCGGCTTTGTTGATCCTGATGGCGATGACCTATACTACAGTACCAACATCGGCGCTATGACCCCGGATGGAACCTTCTCCTTCCTAACCTACTTTCCTGGCCAGTACCAAGTAAGTATTATTGCCTACGACTTTTTAGGAGCCCATACCTACCTTAATTTTCTCCTCGATGTCCAGCCTTGGTGGAGCTATTGATTCTTGATTGGTTTTACTAAGAGTATCGCTTAAGGATCATTGATCACTTTTTCCACACCTTGCCTGCCCTGGCCTGCTTTTCTTATCCTGCCTGCTAGAGAGACCTTCTATAAAAAATATTAGGTATTAAAAATGCATATCTATTGGCTCGATCAGATTTAATTTTAACCGCAGGAAGCAAACCCTGAAATTTTTTAGCCACAAGTGAGGTGATTTTGGGATTGCTGGGAGTTCCTCAATTTAGCAGGAAGGAATAATTTATTGACATTATTTGCATCTGCTATTATATTTAGAAATACTGAAAATAAATTTGGCTTATTGCTTCTTTTTAACCTTCTTTTCAAATGAGAGGCTGCACAATATGAGTAATAAAATGAACAATAACTGCTCAGGAAAAAATCCTGCTGCTGTCTATCTATCTAGAATTATCGATGATCCGGTTCCGTTTTTATTCTTCGGCTCTCTAGTTAGTTTGAAGATCTATCACTTTATTGGGAAAATCGACCTTACCACTGATTTTGTCAGCATCATGTATGGAATTGACCAGAGCATGTCTGGCATCAAGGCAATTCTATTTTCACGGCCTGTGCTAGATCTGTTCTATACAATCACTGCCATTTTGTTTGATCTGCTGATCATCATCAGCTATCTGATTCGGGTCAAACCGGTCAGCAACCAAGGGAAAGCCAAAGGGTTTTGGGAAATGTGGTATCCGATTATCACTGTTCTCATTCCCATGATTTCATTTACCTATCTTCTGTATCGCCCTATTCCGGTAGAAAAAGATCCGCTGTTTCGAAATCTCTACCAGTCTGCCACCTTTGTTCATAGTGTCGGCCTGGCCGGTTTTCTGCTCTCCCTGATTGGGTGCACGCTGAGCATCATTGTTCTGTGGAAGCTAAAAAATTCCTTCAGCCTAATGGTTGAGGTCAGGGAGCTGGTAACCGATGGTATGTATAAATACATGAGACATCCGCTCTATGCTGCCGAATTGACCCATGCTCTTGGCACAACCCTGCTGCTGCTGAACTCGGCCAGCATTTCAATCTACATTCTTTTCTTTACCCTAGAGGCCATCAGAGCAAAATTTGAGGAAAGAAAACTGCTGGCAGTGATTCCCGAATATGCTGACTATAAAGCCAGAACAGGCTTTTTCTTCCCTAAATTTGGCGGTGCACCACAAAAAGCCAAATTGCACGGGGTAGCGCAAAGATCATTTTAAGATTTTAGATTTTAGATTTTGTCGAATCTTTCAATCCACCTTCACCAGGGGGAGGCTACCATTTTCTCCTCTTTGGAGGGTGTCATCCCCCTGGGGTTGTGCGAAAAAACGCAAAAGAAATAATATCAACAATTAAAGATGAGGAATGGGAATGGTCGCGTACATTCAGGGTATTTTTCAGACTCTTATAGACAATTGGAGTATGATACTTCCCCTGCTCTTTTTTTCTCTCTTTATCTATTGGATCTCTCCTGAGGAGGGCCGCCAATGGATAAAAAATTATCCTGTTCCAATCATCTTTTTCCTGATCATGTTCCTTCGGGTTCTGATAACTACCCTATTCAGTCTGAAAACACAGCTCAGTTTTCCCTCAATTCTTGGGATAGTCAACAGCCTCTTTGTGGCTATTTTCATGGGAATCGTGGTCTTCAGCTACATTATTCGATCCGCGCCAAAGAAACAAGCTCAAGGGGTGTTGGAAAGATTCTATCCGGTTTTCGTGGTGGTTTTTCACCTGATTGGAACCTCGATTCTATCTACCCATACTAAGAGCAACTATGTGCCCTGGGTGTATATTACCGGTCTCATCCTGTGTGTTAGTGGAATAACCCTAAATATCGCCTCTCTTTGGCAGCTAAAAAACTCCTTTAGCGTCATGGTCGAGGTGAGAAAGCTAGTCAATACCGGCGTCTACCGCCTCATTCGCCACCCTCTCTACACTGGCGAACTCATTCACCTATTAGGGGTCTGCATGCTGTTCAATAATCGCTTTTCCTACCTATTTTTTATTGTAGTTACTACCATGCAGCTTTCACGGGCCAAACTGGAAGAGCGAAAGCTGTCGATGCATCTGCCCGAATACCGTCTCTACAAACAGCAGACAGGCTTTATCTTCCCACGGCTTGGAATCCTGTGGACGCAGTGGAGAAGGGGCGGAGGGAATTAGGGAATTAAAAAATAAGGGAATTAAAGATAGGCAAATCTCTCACTCCTCCACCTTTTCATACACAACGGCCACAGCTGTATCTTTGGTCATCTGCCAAAAGGGACTGATTTGCAGCCAAGGCAACATGAGTTGTGCTTCCCATGAGCGCTTATATAAAATAATAGCCTCGATCTGGTATTTGGCTGCAAGCTCGGCAAAGTATTTCGGATCTGCCAGCCTCTGAATATTATTCAGGAAATCACCGTAGACCTCCCACCTGCCATCCAAGGCTACTTTTCGAGGAGGATACAGCTGCCACAGGAGATAGCCTCCGATATCAGAGCTGTTAAAGATGTTTCCAGCTATATTTTTGCTCCTAAGGTAGGAGACGGCCTCGGTTGGATAGGTCGCCGAGAGGCCAAAGCCGAAGCTACGCAAATAACCAAGCCGCCGATAGAGACTGTTATTAACAATAGATACACAAATTAAAAGGCAAAGAACAATACACCCTGCTCCGGCTATTGGCTCGATGGGCTGGCCGGAAACCTGCGACCTTTTCTCCCGCACAAAGTCAAAAATTCCGTAAATATTCCTGATCGTCATCGGAGTAGCCACAATGGCTAACAAGGGTACATTTCTTATGGCTAGGGTTGACAGATAGAGGAAAGCCCCGTATGGGAAAAGATGAGCCAGGCGGATACGCTTTGCCTGAAAGAGCAAGGCAAGAGCTGAAAGAGGAAGAAATATCCTGTAGATGACCGAAGGATCAGGAAATGGAGCATGTTTGATCGCCAGGGGAGAGACCAGCTCGGCGACCAGGGAAAAGATCGTTGGCTTGACTTTCAGCTCGCTGAAGATCTTATAAGGATATAAAATGCCATCAAGTCCATTGGCGTTAAGTAGGAGAGCAAAGCAGGTCAGGCCAAAAAGTAGCCCTTTCTGCTTCCATTCCCTGAAGGTAACTTGAGGGGATGAAAAGATGCTCGGTAAATAGCGAGCAAGCCCAGCCTGAAGCAAATCTCCTAAAAGGTATAGCCCAAGAAAGGCGCCCCCCAAAAGATGCAGACCGTGCATATTAGCCCACAGCACCTGACTGATTGGGATAATTATCAGGGCAAGCCGAGGTGAGCGGGAAAAATTTTCAGCAAAATAAACAAAAACAGCCAGAAAGAGAAAGGTGAAAATCTCAGGTCTTAGTAGAAATCTCTGGAAGGACATAAAGAGGGCCAAAAGACAAATTAAGATAGAGGCAGGGTAGTATTCCTTGCGGTAGACAGTAAGAAAGAGCAGGCCGAAGGTCGCAGCCACAATGAGCATCCGCAGCATGATGCTACCGCTAACCCCTAAGAGAGCATACGAAAGATACAAGATGACTTGAAACAGCCAGTGAGAGTCAACCCACGGATTCCCCTGAGCGATATAGGAAAAAATATCCTGCCTAGGGATGGATCGGCTCGAAAAGATATACTCGCCGGCCTTCATATGCCAGCCAACATCAAAATCCACAATTTTAAACCAGCCAAGCAGTATAACCACCAGAAAGAAAGAGAGAATCGCTAAATATCGTAAGGCCTTTTTCATAGATCATACCTCATCATTTAAGCCGCGAGTGGCAAGGTAGCATAAAATTACCGAAAGGTCATAAAATTTATTATTCTTCATAATCCAAGGGAGAACTTCTCTTCAGAAAAATTACCCGTCCCCAAAAGCCCGCTTTTCCCTCATCTCTCACTGTATTATTAAGCCGATTAGCCGCTTGAAGGTACGGCTCTAGCCGCTATTTTTTCACAATAGAGCCCCTGGCATTAACTATGCTTACCCATATGAGGAAGCAAGAAGTAGGGCTATTCCTAACCGTAGGATATAGTTTATAACTTCACAGTTGTTCTCAAAAAAATATACAATTTGAGAGAAAAATTAAACATGATCAAAGCTCGTTTGTCAAACAGAAATTGTCTAGCTAGAGTATCGAAATTCGTTTTTTCGCTTCTTTTGATATGTTCTCTCAGTTTTTATCCAGCAAAGGGTGAGTCGGCTTTTCTGCCGCCTGCCGCACCGCCAGCTGGGATAGTTGTAGCCAATTTTCCCTCCCTCGATCTTGGCCAGTTTGCTCCCAATGAAGTTATCTTTAGAGTCAGACCGGGAGCCAATCAGGCCCAGGTCAGCAGGCTTTTGTCAAGCTATGGGATCAGAGGGGCTGAGGGAAGTATCCGAGCTGGGTTCCAGCGGGCAGTACTTGCGAGCAATAATGCCCTTGAGGTTGCCGCCCTGTTGAGCCGCGATCCGACGATCGAATATGCAGAGCCCAATTACCTGGCTAGGGCGGAATTGTTGCCAAATGATCCCTACTATAAATATCAATGGCATTTTCGGATGATCAATATGGAATTGGCCTGGGATCTGTCAACTGGGGCAAATGTTATTGTGGCTGTGGTCGACACCGGCGTAGCCTTTGAAAATAATGGAATTTTTGCCCAAGCACCTGATCTTGCCGGCACTCGCTTTGCTCCAGGTTGGGATTTTGTCAATGACGATGCCTATCCAGATGATGATAATGGACACGGCACCCATATGGCCGGAACAATTGCCCAGACGACCAATAATCTCTTGGGAGTGGCTGGAGTAGCTCATGGATGTACCATCATGCCGGTCAAGGTGCTAGACAGTGCCAGCAACGGATTGTTCAGCGATATCGCCGACGGAATTTATTATGCGGTCAACAATGGAGCCAAAATCATCAATATCAGTTTCGGCACCTATACTGCTTCGGTAACTCTTGAGAATGCAATTGCTTATGCCTACCAGAACGGAGTGAGTGTCATCACCTCGGCGGGAAATAATGCCACAAGCATTCCTCACTACCCATCATCATATCCCACCTGCGTGTGTGTCAGTGCGGTTCGATATGACCGGACCCGTCCGTTTTATTCTAACTATGGCCCGGATATTGATGTTTGCGCTCCGGGGGGTGATCTTTCCGTTGATCAAAACCTCGATGGCTACCAAGATGGCATCTGTCAGCAAACCCATAACGGAAAGATCTACTACCAGTTCAATTATGCCCTCTACCAGGGAACCTCATGCGCGGCAGCCCATACTTCGGGTGTGGCTGCTCTGGTTCAATCCGTAGCCGCAAATACCTTAAGTCCTGACGCCCTGAAAACCCTGCTTGAGACCACAGCCGTGGACCTTGGCCCTGTGGGCTGGGATCAAGACTTTGGCTGGGGGCTGATCGATGCTCTAGCTGCGGTTCAGGCTGCTCTACCTCCACCTGCGGCAGCAGCAGTAGCAGGCGCTCTTCTGCCCTGGCCACTAGCGGCAGATCCTTTCTTGAATCCAGGGCTAGTAGTTACTCAGAATCCAGCGCTAGTGGCTACTCAGCCATATTCCCCGGCTCCGTTATTCAGCCTTGGGCTGATAGATCTTGCCCTGGGTGAATTAGCTAACTCTCTTATCTGGTCAGAAATTTTAAACCTTTCTTCTCTGGCTGGAGGAGGTTCAAAGACTAGAACACTATCAACTTTGGCTATCTCAGGATCACCTTTGGCCATCTCAGGCAGCAGCCTGCCGCTCGCCATGATGCGGATGAAGGATCCCCTGACGGCGGTGCAGGGTTTGGCCTGGCAGCCTGCTGAAAGTCCTCTTCAGCAGCAGATATGGCTTTTTAGGCCGCAGAATCAGGGATTGGCCTGGGAAAATCCCCTGGTCAGTCAACTATCCCTGGTTGTTAATCCTTTATCGTTGCTGATAAGTCCACTATCAATTTTAGGAAATCCGGTATCAGTGATCCAGTTTCCCTCGTATTCATATACCGGATCTTAAATAAAAAAGGAGGTGATAATACATCTTACTTAAATTTTTTCAACCGGTGATTATACCTTGGGGGCATCTTGCGCCTGCAAGGCAGAAAAATCACCTAACATTCATCGCAAGGTTGGGGGAGAAGATAAGTGGAAGGAGTAAAAATTTATGCGTTTTTCTAGGGTTAGGGTAGTAATTGCAGTTTCTGTCTTGTTATTTGCTCTGATTGGTTCTTCGGCGAATAAAGCAGATGCTTATTATGGTTTGGGCGGCTTGTATGGTTATGGTGGTCTTTACGGCGGACTCTACGGCGGGCTCTATGGTGGCCTCTACGGGATGTATGGCGGGCTCTACGGCGGATACGGACTCTACGGCGGCCTCTACGGTGGACTCTATGGCGGATACGGACTCTATGGTGGCCTCTATGGTGGACTCTACGGCATGTATGGTGGGCTCTATGGCCTTGGCGGACTCTATGGCGGCCTCTACGGCATGTACGGCGGGCTCTATGGCCTTGGCGGACTCTATGGCCTGGGCGGTCTGAGATATGGCCTGGCCGAGCAGGCTGGGACCTGGCAAGGCCTCTGGTCTTCAGGGCTTGTCTCTGGGCCGATGACCCTAAACCTGGTTCAGGATCCGCTCCTTGGTACCCTATCCGGTTATGTACAACTGTTGGGTAATCCCACCCTGGGCAGCCTGGTGAGTGTTACTGGATCTGTGCTCAATAACCAGATCATCCTCTCCGGCTCAGGTATCGGCCTCGGTACCATGACCTTCACTATTGATATCGTCGGTACCATGACCTCTACTACCACCATGACCGGAACCTATACCTTGACTAACAGCACTTCGCTGGTAGAAACCGGAAGTTTCAATCTCAGTCTGCTGACTCCGGTTATCTAAATGATAAGGGAATTCTAGCTAGTGCTTATAAAACAGGCGCTGGCTGATTCCGGTTATCCAAGAGGTATCATAAATGAGCTGATTTTTCAGAATGTTCGAGAGGGTAGCCAGCAGGAATTAATGCTGCTTGGCTACCCCCTCCTCAAATTACCGTATTATGCGTTTGTTTATTTATTTTATGTATGTATTTCGTGCTATGGGTTTATTTGTGTATTTATTGATTGAATAGTCAATTTGTTATGCTCACTGGGTGGTCCTGGTAGCAAGAATAAATTGTGGATCGTGTGTGTTTTACGGTTCAAAGAAGGGAAAGTGTGTGATGAAAGAAGATCTTGGAAAGTTGTGGTTAATAAAAGCCTGCCTATCGTATCTGTTGATATTCTGCCTGATTATCGCTCTCTCCCGGCCAACTGAAGGATACTTCAGCACCTCAAGCGGACTGTTAGGCAGTACCATCTACAGTGGCGCCAGCAACTTATACAACAATAGTCTCTATACCGGCAGCGGCTTAAGTGGCTTATCCAGCGGATTGGGCGGTATGTATGGGTTAGGCGGCTTATATGGCAGTCTTTACGGTAGCAGTCTGTACGGCGGCCTCTACGGCAGCAGCCTATATGGTTATGGCGGTCTGGGAAGAATGTATGGTTTAGGTGGACTATACGGCTTGGGCGGACTCTATGGCAGCAGCTTATACGGCAGCAGCCTGTATGGAGGACTCTATGGCAGCAGCCTCTACGGCGGCATGTTTGGCCTGGGTGGCCTATATGGCGGCATGTTTGGCCTGGGCGGTATGTACAGCGGCCTGCTCGGGCTGGGTGGCTTAGGCGGACTCTATGGCAGCAGCCTCTACGGCGGCACCTATGGTGCTCTGGGTGGCCTGAGCAGTCTGGGAGGACTCGGCGGACTCTACGGCCTTGGTGGCATGTATGGAGGTCTAGGCATGATGGGGATGACGAATCCTCTGCTGGCTGGCCTGGGTGGGCTTACGCCAACGACCACCACGACCACCACTACGGCCCCAGCTCCGGCAGCTCCCACTGCGGCAATTTCTGCCGAGCAGTTTGCCGGCTCATGGACTGGCACCTGGTATCTTGGTTTCCTGTTTGCTGATATGACCCTGACCCTGGTTGAAGATCCTCTGACTGGATTCCTCAGCGGAACAGCCACGCTCTTTGGAAATGCAGCTATCCCAACTCCGGTTACGGTCTATGGTACCTCAACTCCATACTCGGTTACGCTAAGCGGGATTAATGCTACTGGCACCTATGCCCTCCAGATCAGCGGAACCCTGACCAGTCCGACCACCATGACCGGGACCTGGAGTATTGTCAGCGTATCCACCGGTCTGCCGGTAAAAACGCTGGGAGTTACTCAGACAGGAACCTTTGATCTCACCCTGACGGTCTTCCCAACGGTCGCCGCTCCTGTTGTCGCTCCAGCACCAATAGTGACGCCTACCGTGGTCGCTGCGCCGATTGCTCCTACCGTGGTCGCTCCGGTTGTGCCTACGATTGTTGCGCCGCCAGTTGTACCTACGGTGGTGGCTGCTCCTGTTGTTGCTCCAACACCGGTAGTTACGCCTACTGTGGTCGCCGCGCCGATTGCTCCTACCGTGGTTGCGCCTACAGCTACCGCGGTGCCGGCTGTCGTCTCTGGCTTGCTTCCCTTCGTTCCCTTTATCTAGCTAGGAGCGATAAGAAAATTATTTTGAGAAAAATTTTATCTCCTAGATTCAACCGATTGCTTGCTCAAACAAAAGGGCAGCCTGAACATAGGCTGCCCTTCATACTCCCTCACCCCTCTAGCTAATTTTGGCGAATCTAAGCAGCTCCTCAGCGCAACTGTTCAATAACCTACCACCCCTTGAGCGGAAAAGCACACTTTATTTCTCTATTTCTCTCCCCAAAAGGGAAAAGGCCGTATTTTTTTTCTGTCTAAAATACCTTCCTGTCCACCCTTCACCCCGAAGGGATTCCCCTGGTACAGAATATGCTTTGATCTTAAAGAAAAGCTCATAGTCATTGATGTTATCTCATATGAAGGGAAGAGGAGTGGCTCATTATGGTTCAATGCTTTCGCCTGTTTGCTTTCCTAACTACCTTGCTACCTGTATTGATTTTCGCTTGGGGAGTGATTTTGTGGGATAATCCTGCCTATGCTCTATTTCAAACCAGACAACAAGGGGAGCGAAATTTAGCTACTGGCAATTATTCAAGCCGCAAGGAGAATGTTCAAAAAGTGTCTATAAAGGAGCTGCGGAAAGATGCCTCCTGGACCTCATTTCTCTCGCGCAATGGAGAAGGATGGAATGTCCTTCAGGATCAAGCGACCCATTATCTGCGGGTCGAAGCCACAGATTCCTCACCGAGAACTCAACGAAAGCTGAGCAGGCAGACTGTAGCAACGCAAGCGGATGATCTGGCCGAAGAAGCGAAAAAATTCATTAGGGAGAATGAGGCGATCTTTAAGGTAAGTTGGCAGGATTTTCGGCTGGAGAAAGTTCACCAGCGTGTAGGAATATGGTATGTCAGGTTCAGCCAATATGCTCAGTCAATCCCTGTCTACGGCGGGAATCTGACTTTGCGGTATAGTAGCTCAGGTGATCTTCTCGGCTTTAGGGGAAATATCTATTCGGGGATAACCATTGAGCCCCACTCATCTTTGGATAGTCAAACCGCTATAGAGATTATAGCCAAAAGCCTTGGCCTTTCTCCTGATTCCATAACGTGCAGCCAATCGCGGCTCGTTATTTATCCTTTTTTCGTAGAGGAGGGCAGTGAGTCAAACTCATACCTATTGTGCTGGGAAATCGAGACCACATCTCCCCAGCAGATCAGAGGGTGGAGATACTTTATCGATGCTCAGAAGGGGGAAATTATTGAAAGCTACGATCAAGCACGCTATGTGGTTTCAGGAAAAGTTCAAGGGCAGATCTTCCCTAAATATCCTGGTAAAATGATCACGGTTCCATTTCCCAATTTAAAGGTCATGCTCGCTGATAAAACATCTCCCCTTATGTATAAGAATCTCGACCAGGATCCAGGCTGGTACGGAACTTCCCTGTTTCGCTGGGAATACGGTACCCCCCTGGTAAGCTATCCCGGGACAGAGGAGGCAGACCCTGAAGCAGGCCATAGCGGATCGGCTTTCTATGGCTATAATCTTCGCGGCAGCTACTACGAAAACCTCCCCAAGCGGGAATACCTAACCACAAAGCCAATCGCTCTGCCGCAGCAAAGTGATGGCAAACAGATAGTGCTAAGATTCTGGCGGTGGCTTGGGGTCGAAGGATCTGGTTCAGATGAGGCTGATATCGAAATCAGCACCCTGCCCGGCAACTGGCAGGTAATCTGGTCAAATCCGAAATATCCGATCTTTGATGGAGAGTGGAAATTGATCTTCTACGATCTTTCTCCTTACCTGAGTGCTAATCAAAGTACCCTTTCTATCCGCTGGGGCATGGGGCCTACCAACAGCTTTTATAATTATTGCGGATGGAATCTCGATGATATCGGCATCTTTCGTGCTGTTCAGGGAATAACCAATGAGAGCGGAAATTTCACCTTTTCAAATGAGGCAGAGAATAATATCCTCGACCTCAGCCTTCAGGGAACCTATTTCCAGATCAAGAACCAAAAGGGTGAGGGGCTGGTCTATACCAATGGCCATATCAGCCGAAATAGCACCATAACCATTACCCTAAAAGCCACAGGCGACTACAATCCCTTAACAGATACCGGAACTATCAGTGCCTCTGATGATATTGACGAGCTGAACGCCTACTATCACGCTAACCACCTCATTGAATACCTTAAAACCCTAGATCCTAACTTTCCCGAAAATAAGGCTCTCTTCCCCGTCTCAATTACGGTACATAATACTGCCGAAAGCACCAAATCCTACTGGCGTAATGGTGACGGTATCTACCTTGGGGAAGGGGATAAGATTGAATATCAGGATTTTGCTCAATATTCGGATATCATTTACCATGAAGTGACTCATGCCGTAACAGACAGCATCTATGAGAGCAGCCCATCGTCCAATCCCGTTCGTTTTACTCAGTTCGATGCCATGCATGAGGCGTTTTCCGATTACTGGGCCTGCACCATCAATGATGATTCCCAGGTGGCCGATGGCGGCTTCTGGAGTCAAGGAGCTTTGCGAGACTTGGAAAATGATCTACACTACCGGCTCAATTATGGAAAAGAGCTTTATGAAAGCAGCCTCATTCTGTCAGGGGCCATGTGGAACCTTCGGAAAGAGCTTCGCCGCCGCTACGGCGAACAAGGGATCGTCATAGCCAATACCCTCTTTCTGTTAGCTACCTATGCAGAGCCAGTCACCTACCTTGATTTTCTCCTTGATGTTCTGGCGGTCGATGAAGTTAAATATAATCGGGCCTATCGAGATCTGATCAAAGATAGCTTTGGCCGCAAAGGCATAGCTGAGCCTCCCGCCAGACCAACCTCAATCGTAGTCTCGGTTGACCGCTCCACTATCAAACTAAGCTGGGAAAAGGTTGCCGAAGCTAGCGGATATAACCTCTATTATGATATTTCCTCGATCAGAGCCTTACAATCTGAAAGCCGCTACACCCCAGGTGGAATTCCCGGCAGCGGCGGCACAGGCGGAGGCGGTGATGGTGGAGGCATGGACAATACCGGCGGCGGATGGGGAGGCAGCGGCAGTGATATGAATAACGGAACCTCAGGCGGAAGTAACGGAAGCAGCAGCTCGGTCAAAAATCTGGCCAACAAGATCAATGTCGGGAATGTAACCTCCTATACCCTAACTAACCTACAGAATAATACTACCTATCGGCTTCTGCTGACCGCATACAATAATTATGACGTTGAAAGCTCACCCTCGCAGGATATTTACGCTACCATAGTAGACCCAAATAGTAACAAGCCTACATATATTTATGTCCCTACGCCTGTTTCGAGCGGCTCTTCCAGCAAATCAAAAACATGCTTCATAATGACCCTGGGCAGATGGTTTTAAGGGGGGAGTCTCGAGGAAAAGAGGGTTTTATGGAGATAACAGAATGCCTGACAGGCGATCTACCTCGGTGAGATGTTCCTTTAACTTGCGAAGAGAATCAATCAGGCTATGAGATTTGTAGGGTAAACCACTCATTTGAGCCAGCCCCTTCATCATCTCGGAACGTAACAATTTTCTGAGACCGAGCTTTGGCTCACAGGCATAGGTTGAATAACCTAACTGATGGCACATCAGGTCAGATATGGAAAGTAAGCTAATCCAGCATTGGTTATCTCTTGCCAGCTCAGGGTGGTGGTGATAGAGAACCATATCGATCAACTGATTGGGGAATTTCCATTTTTTCAGCAACCTGCCAGCTAAGAGAGCATGATCAAAACCAAATATTTTCCGCTCTGCGGCCTCCATGCTAATAGATGTCTCTTCAACCAGCTCCAACACCCTGGCAAACTGTTCTGGAAAATAGCGGTCCATCAAAACCTTGCCGATGTCATGGATCAATCCCCCCACAAATAGTTCCGCTATAAGTCCTCGGCTCTTCACTACCAAGCTACCCAATATCCTAGTTCCCAGCCCGCAAAGCAGAGAATGGTTCCAGGATCGCAACCGATTGTAGTAGACGCCCCCCCTTCGCAGGTACACAGAGTCAAAGACAGACATGGCCATAGCTATGGCCCGAACTTCTTCAAAGCCGAGAACTACGATAGCCCGATCAATACTCTTTACCTGCTGAACAAGCTGATAAAAGGATGAATTAGCCATTTTCAAGATCTTGGTAGCCAGCGACTGGTCGGAATAGATGACCTGGGCCAAATCCTTAACCGAGCTTTTTTCAGAAGAGGTAATCCGCAGAATCTCTCCCAAAACCGTCGGGATAGTAGGAATATCTTCAATCCTGGCCACGGCCTCATCAAGCGTCATTTTAATCTCATCCTGTCGTTTTATTCTAACCCTGAAGTTTTTCCTAATCCTTGCAATCTGTGCTTTTTAATTTTATAGTTGATCACCCGGCTACTGATCCCAAGCAGCTTGGCTGCATCTTTCTGAACCCCGTTGCTCATCCGCAGGGCCTGTATGATCAGCTCTCGCTCAACAGCCTTCAAGCTCATCCCCTCTGGAGGCAAGATGATATGGAAGCCATTATGACGATCATGACTTTGGCTGCTGCTCCCATAGCTACATCCAGCAGGCTCTTCAACCGCTACTTTTGGAGTATTCGGTATGAGCAAATCTTCCGGCAAAATATATTCGCCGTTGCTAACCAGCACAGCCCGCTCAATAACATTTTCCAGCTCCCGCACATTGCCCGGCCAATTATATTCTTCTAGAATGGCATAGCAGGCCGGATGAAAGCCGATCAGCTCTTTTCCCCCCTTTTTTTTATACTTATTGAAAAAATGAACAGCCAGAGGAGCGATATCCTCTTTTCTCTCCCGTAGAGGAGGAACCGTAATCGGAAGAACACTGAGCCGATAGTAGAGGTCCTGCCGGAACCTCCCCTCTTTGACCTCGGTCTGCAAATCACGATTTGTAGCTGCAATCACTCTAACATTTACCCTGATGGTTTTGCTTCCCCCTACTCTTTCAAATTCCTGCTTCTGCAAAACCCGCAGCACCTTGGCCTGAACCGAAAGACTCATTTCCCCAACCTCATCAAGGAACAGGGTGCCGCAATTTGCCTGTTCAAATCGGCCAATTCTCAGGGTATGGGCACCGGTGAAAGCTCCCTTTTCATGGCCAAAGAGCTCACTTTCCAGCAGGTTCTCATTTAGCGTGGCACAGTTTACAGCCACAAAATTCTCCTGGCATCGCAGGCTGTTGTAATGCAAAGCCGCGGCAATCAGTTCCTTCCCGGTGCCTGTCTCGCCCTGAATAAGCACGGTGGAATCACTCTTAGCCACTTTTTTGATAAAGGAGAAAACTTCCTGAATCTTCTGGCTGACTCCAACGATATTATCAAATTTAAAAACATACCCTTGAGTGTGAGTCAGGTAGCGGATTCTGTGATTCAACTTGATATTTTTAATCGTGTTATTGATGGTGTTGAGAAGAGAGTCGATCGTAAAACCTTTTTCCAAGACACTCCAAGTGTAGGGTTTAATGAGGTCCTTGAAGTCCTCCAGTTTGTACTTAACGAGAAGCAGGTTTACCGGCATGGCCTCATCAATCATCATGGCCAGCTCCAGGACCCGAAAGCAGCCCCGGTCAGAAAGATCGTCCCTGATGACGATCAGGTGAAATTGCTCAGCCTGGAGCATCTTGATCGCGGTTTGCCAATCGCTGGCCACAACCAGCTTTTTGTCATCTCCACCGATTCGCTGGGCTAGCTCATCAGCAAACCTATCATTCTGGTCAACCAGTAAAATCTTCCACATGAATACGCCTCATCGGGATAGTCTAAAGCGGATGAAAAATTCTTTGGAAGGAATCAATAAACCAGGATTAATAAACAGATAATATATTTTTTTAAATAATCAGTTTTATTCCCTCTGTCTACAAATATCGGAACAAGCCTCCTTTTTCATCAGAAGAATTCCACAAAAGGGAAGGATTAGTTTTGTGGTAAATAGTGGATGGTAGATACAAGCGGTAGGATAAAATATTATGCAGGAAAGAATGTAAGGTGAGGTAGAGGCGCGCACCCAGTTGCGCGCCCCCTACACTATATTCTCTCATACTAAAAAGCTGGGCTTAAAGGTTTGGATTTCCTCCTACCCTTCCTCCATAACCAAGAAAGGCTAAAACCAGCTAGAAAATGGCACCGTCAAAAACTAAGGCTGAATAAGCCAGCTCGTCGCCGGAATGCTCCATCCCAAATTAGCTTGGTTAAAGGAATAGATGGCGGCTGAAAATGGATTGAGGGAGCTACTCAGATTAAACAGGGTATTTGAGCTAAGTTGAGGAAATAGCGTAGTAAAGCTCCCTTGCCACAAAGAACTCCCTTGCCACAAAGAAGAAGTTAACCAGCTGTTCTGAAATTGAGAGCCGAACAAGCTAGCGGGCGCAGACCAGGTAGGAAACAAGCTAGGCTGGCCACCGAACCACCCGCTGGTATACGACCATCCAGAAGATAAGGCAGGAAATCCAGTCCCTGTCCCGCTCCATCCCCCGGCGCTATAGCTTGTTGGGATCCATCCCCCACTGCCGCCAGTGCTGGGAAGCGTCAGACCACCAGTGGCTGGAGGTAGCAGGCTTCCACTAGTAGGAGGTATTAGACCACCGCTAGCCGGTGGTGTTACCACCTTCTTTTCGACCGTAAAACTTACCGAGACAGTATCCTCATCTTCTCCCCCAAGGCCATCCTGATCCCCATCAAGCTTGTTGCCGACCAAATCCTGCATCTTGGAGCCAACCACCAGGGTATAGGTTTCGCCTTCTCTCAATAAACCTGAAGGAGGAAGAGTGAAAGTTAGAATATTCCCGTCAAGATTGAGCTGTCCTGAGACTAGGTTGTGGCGAGAATCATACAGGCTGAAAAAGGCCACAGAATTCGGATCCAAAGCCTCGGAAAAGGTAATAATGATTGGGCTGTTTTTGGCTACCTTCTGAGCTGCGTTTGCGGGTGAAGTGGATACAACCCGGGGCGGATTTTCATCTCTTCTGGCGAGCCGGGCAGTGCCAGCAACCCAGATTTCATAGCGCCTTGGGTCAGGATTAATAGCTATCTTAGTTACAGGCTCGGCTGAGAGAGGATAGCCCAGCATCATCTTATTCTCATCAGCAGAATAATCTACCCATCCTAATTGACCATCAAACCTAATCAGCCCCTTGTTAGTTCCAATCCAGATTCCCCCTGATCGCCTATCTAAAGCCACAGTGTTGACAAAGGTGTTTGGTATAAAATACGCCCAGCGGGGAGCTTCCCCTTCAGCACCTGGATCGAGCTTCAAAAGGCCAGCGCTGGTGGCTACCCATACCGTGCCCTCAGAATCAACAGCCAGATCATTAACTGTAAAGTCAACCGGCTCTCTAGCATGGATCGAATAAGCATACTGCTTCCATTCCCCATCAGCACCTAGCCGCATTACCCCATAAGGCGCAGTGCCTGCCCAGATACTGCCATCGGGGCCGATGGCTACTGCTCTGACTTGAATATCCTCAAATTCGCTATCTTCAAGCCCTCGGGGCAGGCTGTGATTTTCAACCAACTCGATCAGGCCACTGTTGGTCGTAGCGATCCAAAGATGATCCTGAGCGTCAACAGCTATCTCATTGATTTCCTCATCAGCGGGAACACCAATTTGCCCAGCGCTAAGAGATGACCACCCTTGCCCATCAAATTTCGCCAACTTCGGAACTGTGTACGGATCATCTACTGAACCTGCATCATTAAGAGCAACCCATACCTGACCGCGACTGTCAACTGCTATGGCCGTGGCGCTGTCACTGCCTAAACCATCTGCCGAAGTATACTGCCGCCAGCCGCTACCATCAAACATCTTAACGCCCCCACTTCGGCCATCTGAGCCTTTTCGCAAGGCTAACCAAAGATGATCCTGCTGGTCGATCACCATAGCAGCCAAATCAGGCAGATCCTCAGCCTCAATAGACCAGTGTCGGTCCGGCAATCTCATGGTAGTGAATGAGTAAGACTGCTCAAGGCTATTGTGCACGTAATCTTCTACATAAATAGAAACAGTAACTCTTTCGCCATACCCGAAAGGAACAGCCGGAGAGTAGACAACCTCTAACTCCTTCGCCGATATCGGATTAAGCGCAGGAGTTATTTGCTGCCCATTGATTTTCAATACCAAAGAGCTAGGATTAACCCCGGCATTATTATCCTTGATATTAAACTTAAACTCAGATAGACAAGAAATTTCTCCCCCTTCTGAGGAAGGTGAAAAATCAGTAATCTCAGGAGCCAGCGTATCGGCCACAGTAACAAAATACCACAGGATATCTCCTTCTCCCTCAGACAGCATCTCCTGGATACCCTGTAATTTGAGACCATCAGTATCAGTGGCTTGCCTGCTCACCACTACCTGATAGACCGAGCCCTCGGCTAGAAAAGCTGAGGGCGTAAAGGTAAAGACTCTGCCCTCAACCTTACACGATCCTTCAACCAAAATTCGGGTGCCAGCTCCACTGATCCGATACAAGGCAAAGGCAGAGCAGGTCGCAGCCTGATTCATATCTTTACTGAAGGTGATGCGAATAATTTGAGATATTGGCACCTCCTCCTGTGGAGGATAAATAGCAGGCTCTGCTCCTACAATCACCGGGCCAATCGATGAGGCCGACGACAAAGAAGTAACCGAAAGCCCACCGCTTGCAGCCTGAGAGGCTGATAGCCTTCCTACCCCAAGCAAACTGAAGGCTAAAAACAAAAAAATAGCAAGACATATAAATTTTAATTCTTTTTTATACTTCATTATCTCTCCTTTCATCATCCTAACTCCTTAGTATGGCAATTACCCATGAGACAACACCTTAATAAGGATAGATTAGCATACTATCTTTCCGATTTATTCCATCCCTCCCTTCTATGGTTTATCAGCTATCAAGATAAGAAATTACCAAAATAACATAAAAAATTATCAATAAATTATTAATATAATAAATAGTCAATAAATTATTAAATATAATAAATAGGCTCAAAATAATACGAGCCAAATAAAAACCACTTCACTTATTGAGATGAGGAGACTTTAACTTAAGACCTGCTTGACCAGGTAATTGAAGCAATTGTACTACCGGCAATTGAGGCGATTGTACTTTAAAGAACTTGATAAAATTCAGCCCTAGTTATTATTATTTTATTACTTTTTCAATATTATTGCAATCCTTAATGGGAAAAAATAAGATTATCGAGCAAATACTCGATCGGCAAGGTGTGAAAAAATAAGATATCCCCCTCTTTAACTCCTGAAAAACATTGCTTCTTCTCCCCGGCGAATCAGGGAGAAGAAGCAATGAAGATGAAGAAAATTGGTAGTTATTATACCGCAAGGTAATAGAAGAAGTTATAACGCAATAGCTGTAGCCACGGTTGTTGCTGGAATAGTGGCTAGCGGTGCGGTTGCTGCCGGAGCTGGGACAGATGGGGTTACTACTGGCGTGGTTGTTGGAGACAAAAGAGAGCCCAGCAGACTACTGTAGAGGCCGGGATATCCCATACCCATCATGCCGCCCATCAGGCCACCCATGCCAAATCCGAAGGGTAAACCTGATAAGCCGCTGGTCGTGCTCCCAAAGAGCCCACTATTGCCAAGCAGCCCTGAGTAGAGATACGGGCTTAAATGGCCAAAGCCTCCCATGCCGCCCATAAAGGGGAAGGGATAGCCAAAGCTGCTTGTGGTCGTCGTGCCACTTGTTCCCGTAGTGCCAAGATTGCCCAAAAGACTTCCATACAGATATGGGCTTAAATGGCCAAAGCCTCCCATGCCGCCCATAAAGGGGAAGGGATAGCCAAAGCTGCTTGTAGTCGTCGTGCCACTTGTTCCCGTAGTGCCAAGATTACCCAAAAGACTTCCATACAGATATGGGCTTAAGTGGCCAAAGCCTCCCATGCCGCCCATAAAGGGGAAGGGATAGCCAAAGCTGCTTGTGGTGCCAGATGTCCCTAAATTGCCCAAAAGACCTGAGAGTAAAAATGGGTTCAGATGCCCAAAGCCTCCTAAAAAGAGAAAAGGATTATATCCAAGGCCAGTAGAGGTCTGAGCCGCAGCCATCCCACCACCAAGATGTGAACTTAAGAGAAAAAATACAAACAAACAAACTACCATAATTATTCTTTTCATAACTACTACTCCTTCACGAACCATAAACTAATTAACCATAAAAACACATCATCGCCACAATATACCACGCTCCTCGTGGCAATTCTCCCCAAAAACCAAACACTGGATAGCTATATTTTTTGAGTATCCATGTTTTTGAGGAGTGCAACATCTATAACAACTTAAAATTAAAAATTCATCTCTAATTCTGCCGGTCTGAAATTAATCTCTTCCGGTTTATCCTGAGAATTTATCCCTCTTATTCACTACCGACACTTTTTTATCGTCATGCCCGCGAAAGTGATAATCCATGTATAATTGCAGCAACCCTCTGGATTCCCGCCCACGCGAAAATGACACGAAATGCCTGCACTTTCAGGCGTATACAAAACCGGAAGATAAAATGTGTCCGGTAGCAAGCCCTCTTAAATAATATAATATAAATATGCTGTTAATTTCCAGCCTGTTATCGTTTCCTAATTCCTAGATAATAATTCTCCTCCCTTGGTGTGAGACTAAAAAACCAAATCTGTTAAAATATCCGATATTATTCGGGTAAAAAAACTATGTACTGCCGGCTCACCCCCTTTAGTGCCAGGAAATAACCCGGCTCCTGGCCAGAAAACAAGGCTCACAACCCACCCCTAGGTTATCTCGTTACGATGCTGAAAAAATGGTTCTTAAGCGAGTTGCTCTGCCTACTTTCGCTTAAGTAAGCTGCTTTACTCCTCCTGGGTATTTTGGTTATGATCCTTTAACTTAGATTCAGACGCTATATCTTTCTCCACCGTTACGTTTCATGGCTCTATGTCTCATAGCTCCATTTAATCTGGAGAATATTATTCCTCTATTTTCCCTCTAAATGTCAAGCTATAAACCTTTATAAGTATCCGACCATAATAAATTATAACTTTTTGGTAGGATAAGCGCCTCGCTGGTCAAGCACAGGCGAGACGATTGCGCTACTTGAGTAAGTTATAGATCTTTATGCTCGGACACTTAGTCGGGTATAGTCGGGCACTGATTGATTGAAAATACTCTCAGGAGAGAGTTCATGCTAACATATTTTATTTTTTATCAAAAATGAATTAATTTATTAACCTTTACTTGATGTTAAGTGATTTAATATATTGATTAATCATAGGTTATATAAATTAAATAATCTGTCTGAAAATAATATTCAAAATTAAACAATCTGTTATGGTCAATATATTAATCCATCAGATGATAGATATGGATTAATTATTATTAGTTACAATATGTTATTTATGATTGGTTAATATTAAAACATTGTTTTAATAAAAATAAAACAAAAAACCACCCACTCTCTCTCCTGCCACCCACTATAGACCTGCATACTATAGAGCTATGACATAATCACGATATATTGCCTAACCTCTACTAGTGGTTCTTTCGCTAAGTGCGTAACACAAGTTGCACAGCGGATCAATTACGCTATCACATCAATTACGCTATCAATTGTAAGGACAGACCTTGTGCCCGCCCCCAGCTTGCGCACTTTATTAGCGAAAAAACCAATTAGATAAAAAGAATGGAGTAAAGAGAAGAGGGTAAAAACTCTCCCCAAAAGATAGGAAACATCTGAGGTCAAGATAAGCAAACAATTGATGAGGTTATTTTCTGAAGAAAACTAGCCTTGAACCTTGAAGAGTTTGGGAACAGCTCCGTCTCGGCTGTCCAACAGCCACACAGGCTGGCTTGAACCTTGAGGCACACAGGCTGGCTTGAACCTTGAGGCACACAGACTGGCTTGAACCTTAAAAGAGTTTGGGACCGCTACTATGGGTAAAAAAATAGGGAGGGCTTGGCAGCTCTAACCCTGGGATTGTAAGTTAACAGTATTAAAATTATGTAAACTTAACCTCTTAGCCTTCCCTCCCCCTACCCTTACTCTTTCCCCACCCCCACCCTTCCCTTTAATTCACTGCCCAAATTTTTGAGTCTACTATAATTCTAATAATTAGTCTTGATCGATATATAATATAAAGTAAAATTTATATTAATTTTTTTAATTAATTAGAATAGGAGTTGATAATTATGAAAATAAGAAAATATTTACTAATCTATACTTTTGCACTTTTGAGCGACTAATTGCCTGTTTTGAGTAAAAGCATAGGATGGGTAAGGTGTGTCCAATAAA
>JAILZY010000027.1 GCA_023512255.1 bacterium
GATTTTAGTGGGTTTGGTATGAAAGATAATTTTCAAGAAGTTCAAGGCATGGGGAGAGTTCTGCAAAAGTGTAGATTGAGTTAATAAGGACAAAATCATGAGTTAATAGGGACAAAATCAGATACCAAACGATAATCGCTCAGCTAACGGATAGGGAAGGCCAGCCTGAATGATCTTATGCTGGGTTTTGGAAATATTATATTCGAATCGGTAAATTTGAATCCGCTTTTTATGCGAGTTTTCTTCATAAATACAATAAGCTCCCCTGGGATCATAATCACGGGGCTGCCCTACACTGCCAACATTGATAATGTAGCGATAGCCCTCCTCCAGGAGGATGCTTTGGTCTAAACTTTGCCAACAATTGCCTGCTCTGTCAGTGAGCATAATCTGTACCCGGTGAGAGTGCCCGATAAAGCAGATCGGAGAGGTAAAAAAAGGGAAATTTTCAGCCGCATCCTGCTCGGTAAGGATGTAATGCCACTTTTTTGGCTCACGAGGGGATGAGTGGACCAGGCAAAGGTGTGGGAGGTGAATAATAACTGGAAGGCTTGCCAAATACAGCTTTTCATCGGGCAGCAATTCTGATTGTGTCCAGAGCATGGCCTGCCTGGCTAAGGGATTGAAAAATTCCAGGGAGGTTAGCCCGGCAGCGGCATAATCATGATTTCCCGCCAGCACAAGGTCTGCAATTTCAGCAATCTGGTGCAGGCACTCGGAAGGGTTAGCTCCATAGCCAACCGCATCGCCCAAAAAAAAGATCCGATCCGGGCGCTCCTTTTGAATCTGAACCAGCAAGGCTTCAAGAGCCTCGAGGTTCCCATGAACGTCAGAAAAAATCAGATGCTTCATCTTCTGCCTTCCGCCCCTACTGCCGCCCCTGGGTTTTATCCGCCTCCTGCAGGAGTCTTTCCTTCTCCTTGGCTATCTTATCCAGGATGCCGTTGATAAAGGGGACGGATTCATCCGTTCCATAATCTTTGGCGATCTCCAAAGCCTCATTGATGCTGACCTTATCGGGAATTTCTGGCAGAAATAAAATCTCGTAGGCAGCCAGCCGTAAAATATTCCGGTCCACGGTAGGCATCCGAGTAATTGACCAGTTTTCTGAAAATAAAGAAATACACTGATCAAGGAAGGCTAGATGCTCCAAGGCTCCACCCGCCAGTTGATTGGCAAAGTCCTTCACTTCCTTAGGCTGCTCGTGTGTGGCCCAAAATAGCTCCATTCCCTGCTCCGGAGGATCTTTGGTGATATCCAGTTGAAAGAGAATCTGAAGGGCAGCCTCCCGTGCCATCCTCCTCTTGCCCATGAAAGACCTCACTCTCCTTACTTATTCGGCCAGTTACTTATTCGGCCAGCTTCTGATACAACCTGGCCATCTCAATGGCACACATGGCAGCCTGAAAGCCCTTGTTGCCTGCCTTGGTGCCGGCCCGCTCAATAGCCTGCTCAAGGGTGTCAGCAGTAATAACTCCAAAAATTAACGGCACTCCGGTATCCAGAGACACTTTGGCAATCCCCTTAGCTACCTCAGCGCTGATGTACTCAAAATGTGGCGTATCACCTCGAATTACCGCTCCCAAACAGATCAGCGCTTCGTGGCTCTTTTTCTGAGCTACCTTTAAAGCCGCGTAGGGGATTTCAAAGGCCCCCGGCACCTTAATAACCTCAATATTCTCCTCGGCTGCTCCGTGCCGCAAGAGCGCATCGAGACACCCAGCAAGCAGCCGCTCAGTAATAAACTCATTGAACCGGCTAACAATGATTCCAAAGCGGATCCCCTGCGCGCTCAGGTCTCCTTCTATGACTTTCAACATTACATTTTCTCCTCAATAGTGGTCAGCATATGACCAAGTTTGATTTTTTTGGTCTTCAGATACTGAACATTATTCTGACAGGGCTTGATTTCAATCGGTATCCGGCTCACCACCTTGAGGCCGTATCCTTCAAGCCCTACAATTTTGCGCGGATTGTTGGTCAGAAGCTGGATATTTTTCAGCCCAAGATCTCTAAGCACCTGAGCCCCTATTCCATATTCACGCAGATCCGGCTTAAATCCGAGAGCCTCATTGGCCTCGACCGTGTCCTTGCCTCCATCCTGAAGCTCATAGGCCCGCAGTTTGTTCAAAAGACCAATTCCCCGCCCCTCCTGGTGTAGGTAGAGGATAACCCCCTTTCCCCGCTGAGCTACCATCTCCATAGCTTTTTTAAGCTGAGCCCCACAATCACACCGCAGCGACCCTAGCGCATCACCAGTCAGACATTCCGAGTGAACCCGCACAAGCACCTCCTCTTCAGCAGACCAGCTACCCATAACCAAAGCAATGTGAATCTGCTTGTCGATCGTGCTCTGATAGGCAATACCTTGAAATATCCCATAAAGGGTGGGCAGAGAAAAAGAGGCGGCCCGGGTGATGAGCTTTTCTGTTTGGAGTCTAAAGGTGATTAGATCTTTGATAGTAACCAATTTGATACCATGCTTTTTCGAAAACTCAATCAAGGAAGGAAGCCTAGCCATGGTACCGTCAGGATTCATGATTTCACAGATAACGCCTGCCGGATACAGACCAGCCAGACGGGCAAGATCAACGGCTGCTTCGGTTTGTCCAGCCCGCGCCAGAACCCCACCCTCTCTGGCTCGCAAAGGAAACATATGACCGGGCCGAGCCAAATCTTCAGGTCGGGTTTTGGGATCAATAGCTGCCAAAACAGTTGCTGCCCGGTCTGCGGCGCTAATACCTGTAGTAGTCCGGTATTTGGCCTCAATCGAAACCGTAAAGGCTGTCTCGAAAGATGAGGTATTCTCCTGAACCATCATGGGAATTTTCAACTCATCCAGCCTCTCTCCAGTCATAGGCAGGCAGATCAGCCCACGGCCATACTGGGCCATGAAATTGATCGCCTCCGGAGTAACCTTTTCAGCGGCGATGGTCAGATCTCCCTCATTTTCCCGATCCTCATCGTCGATCACAATGAGCATCTTCCCTTGACGAAGATCTTCCAAGGCTTCTGGAATCGTACTAAAGCACATAGGTATTTTCCTTCAAATACAGTTTAAAGTTATAATTTATGCTAGTTTATATTTCTATGTAAATTTATACTATAATTAGTATAATATTATAATATTATTATATTAATATTTATGGCATATTTTATGACAAAAACCCATGTTTGGCTAAAAATTCCCTATCCAAAGAGGGAGAATGTATCTTGGCGCTAGCAGATTGAACTGAGGGATGTGCAGCCAAAAGCCGGTGAATATATTTAGCCAAAAGATCAGCTTCAACATTAACCTGATCACCAATTTTTTTCTCTTTTAACGTAGTTACCTCGGCGGTATGGGGAATGATAGATACCCACACCAGGCCATCTTCCAGGGAAGCAATGGTTAGACTGATCCCATCAATAGCGATTGACCCCTTATCCACCAGATAGCTAGAGATGCTTTCAGGGGGCTCTATTCCTAAAAGGTAGAGCTGACCGCTCCTTACAAGCTTTCTGATAATCCCGACCCCATCAACATGACCAGTGAGAAGATGCCCCCCCAAACGATCAGCCAGCCGCAGCGCCCTCTCCATATTGACCCGGTCTGAGACCCTCACATCGGCCAAGGTGGTTGTTTCGGCTGTCTGGGCTGAGATATCAAACTCCAGGATATTATCGGTCAAGGAAACTACGGTTAGGCAAACCCCATTAATGCAAATACTGTCGCCGATCCGATCCTGGCTGTCTGTCCGAGATGGCCGAATCTTAATTTTGGTAATCTCTCGCCGGTGCTGAAGGCTAACTACGCTTCCTACTTCCTCGACAATTCCGGTAAACATGAAAAACTGCAACTCCCTTTTTTCTACTCACTGCCACAGCCAAAGGGAGACCAGATGCAGGTCGAAGGCGGCTTCTCGACATATCCCTCAATCATCAGGTCATTCCCAAAGCGCTTAGTTTTAATATTGGTCAATCGAATGGCATCCTCGACCCGAGCCACTCCGTCACCTCCGATAGTGCTTGGAGCTGCGGTGCCGCCGATAATCTTTGGAGCGATAAACATGATCACCTTGTCAACTATCCCAGCCTGAATGGCCGATCCATTAATGCTGGCCCCTCCCTCAATCATAAGAGAGGTGATTTGCAGCTGCCCAAGCTTGACCACCATATCCTTCATATCGACCATATTCTTGCCCATAGTTTTGGCAAAAATTACCCGAGCTCCTATCTTTTCAAGCTCTTTTACCCGCTCAACCGGAGCATTGGTCGTGGTGATGATAATGTTTTCAGCCTCTGACTGCTGAGTAAAGATTCTGGCTTTCAAGGGAATCCTAAGTAGGCTATCGACTACAATCCGCTTAGGATCACGGCCCTGTCCATCTTTGAGGCGGGTGGTTAGCCTGGGATTGTCGCGAATCACTGTCCCAATGCCCACCAGGGTAGCATCGATTTCATTGCGCAACTGGTGGACAAACCCCCGCAGCAGAGCGCTGGTTATCCAGCGCGAATCTCCTGTCTTGGTAGCCATCTTCCCATCAAGGCTCATACCCATTTTCAGAATTACAAAGGGCGTTTTGGTCTGGATATACTTGAAAAAGTATTCGTTGAACTTTTTGGCCGCATTCTCTAAAACACCAGTCTTGACCTCGATTCCATGCATCTTCAGTTCCCTGATTCCCTGGCCATTAACCAAGGGATTAGGGTCTTTGGTGGCGACCACAACTCGCTGGATACCCGCTCGGATTATTTCAGCAGTGCAGGGGGGAGTCTGCCCTTGATGGCAGCAGGGCTCAAGGTTAACATAGAGGGTAGCTCCCTGTGCATTTTCTCTGGCTTCCTCAAGAGCCCTAATCTCAGCATGAGGAGCACCATACCGCTCATGGTATCCCTGCCCTACCACCTTACCATCCTTAACGATAATAGCCCCAACCATCGGATTAGGGGAGGTTCTCCCCTTGCCGCAAGCAGCCAGCTTAAAAACCTGATTCATATATTCTCTATCCATTTTTCTATCTCTTCCTTCAAGCGGTTTCAAATAAGGCGGCAATAAACTCCTCGGCCTCAAAATCACGAAGGTCCTCTATCCCTTCACCCACACCGATCAGTCTAATCGGTATGGCCAGCTCACGAACAATGCTAAAAATGATTCCTCCCTTGGCTGTGCCATCCAATTTGGTTAAGGCCAGCCCAGTGATTCCCTCAAGTGCCTCGTTGAATTGCTTGGCCTGCTGAAGGGCATTCTGCCCGGTAGTGGCATCTAACACCAGCAGTATTTCATGCGGAGCCTCTGGCAGCTCCTTGGAGATTACTCGCTTCATCTTTTGCAATTCTGCCACCAGATGATCCTTGGTGTGAAGCCTGCCAGCAGTGTCAATAATCACTAAATCCATATGCCGTGAGCGGGCCGCCTGAATGGAGTCATAAACTACGGCTGAAGGATCAGAGCCAGATCGATGTTTAATCACCCCGCTGCATCCGGCCCTCTGCCCCCAGATTTCTAGCTGTTCAATAGCCGCGGCCCGAAAGGTATCTCCCGCAGCCAAAAGCACCTTCTTCCCCTGGCGGCTGTAGCGGGCCGCAAGCTTGCCGATGGTCGTGGTTTTCCCGACACCATTTACTCCCAGCACCATCATAATAAATGGAGAATGGGCGGAAATCTCCAGTGGAGATTGGAATGGTTTTACGATTTCCAGAAGCTCTGACCGCAAGAGCGACCGAAGCGGCCCAGGCTCATTGATCTTTTGTCGCCTGGCTGCCTCCCGCAGCCTTTCCACTACCTCATGAGCGGTTTGATAGCCAAGGTCAGCCAGAATCAACACTTCCTCAAGTTCCTCGAATAGTTCCTCATCAACCCCAGCCCGACCACGGAGCAGCCGCTCAATCCCCCCCATAAAGGTAGTATGGGTTTTCGACAACCCCTGGCAAAGCCTTTGAAACCAACCCGTTGATTTCGATTCCATTTTTTTCCCTTTATTTCATCATTTCATCTTCAGCCTGCCAATATACCCTTGAGCCTCTCTAGCTCGGGCACTTTCTGGAGCAAGATCAATAACCTTCTGAAACTCTTTGGTGGCAAGCTCATTTTGCCCATTCTGGAAATAGGCGATAGCCAGATGGTAGTGAACCTCTGTGGCCAGAAAATCATCCTGCTCTCCTCCTCCCTCGGCCATAGAGAGGAGCTCCAGAGCCTTTTGAAAGGATTTTATCGCTGAGGCATTCTGCTTCATGGCCAGCAGGGTCAAGCCAAGGTGGTAGTGAGTGTCAGCATAATTGGCGTCAAGCTCCAGTGAGGTTTCAAATTCAACTCTAGCCTTATCATATTCCCCAAGGTGATAGTAGGCCATTCCCTTATTGAAATGAGCCAGCTCAGGTGTAGTATAGGAAGAAATCGACAGTGCCCGGTCAGCATAGCGGATAACCTCAGCCCATTTCTCAAGCTTGCCCAAGGCAGCAGCTAGATTATTATAGGCATCTGCAAACTCCTTATTCAGCCTGATCGCTTTCAGATACTCCTGGACAGCTAGCGGAAACTTAGCCTGAAAATAATAGGTTAATCCCAGCCCATTATATACCCTGGGGTCTTTTGGGTTAAGCTCTTGGGCCTTCTGAAATTCAGTGAAGGCTAAATTATATTTTCCATTCCTAAGATAGAGCAGCCCATATTCATAATGATTTTCCGCCTCCTGCAAGCGAGCCTTCATTCCCTGACATCCCACCACTGGGCCAAGCAGAATGAGGGCCAAGGAGAGCCCAAAAACAGCTATACAGATAAACGATATAGTTCTTTTCATTTTCCCTCTAATCATTTCCCCTCTGAAGCTTTGAGTAATTCCTGAATAACTTTCCCAAGATCCTCCTGGTACTGTCCATACTGCGCCCAATTTCCATTCTTGAGGCTCTCGGTTGCCTTTTGAAAATATTGATCAGCCTGCCTGGCTAGCTCATGCAGCGATTGCCCCTTGGCTTGAGCCGGCACCGGCGGCTCAACAGGGGGCTGTGGCTGCTGAGGCAATGGAGCGGCTTCAGCTACCTCTTGACCAAAGACGGCCTGCAGAGCCTCAGACAGTGTCGGTTTCATCTCGATTTTATCTCCATAGGCCACGATCACCCTCTTTAATTCAGGCAACTGGCTTTCTCCAGCGGCTACAAGGTATACTGGCTCAATGTAGAGAAGCGACTGCTCAATGGGGATAACCAGAAGGTTTGCCCGAAAAACCTCAGAGCCTTGCTGGCTCCACAAGGTCAATTCACGGGAGATATCAGTTTGTTGATCAATCCGGGCCTCGATCTGGCGGGGGCCGTAGATTAGCTTTTCTTTAGGGAATTTATACACCAGCAGCTTTCCATAATTAGGCTCATCACATCGGGCACAGATCCAGGCAATCATATTACTTTTGTTGTTAGGAGTAAAGGGTAGCATCAGGAGAAATTCCTCTTTTTCCTCCCCCGGCAGCCGCATGGTGAGATAGTACCCCTCCATAGGCAGCTCCTCTTGGCCGGAGAATCCTTTTTGCTTCGGCACATCCCAAAGATCTTCTTTATTATAGAAAACCTGCGCATCCTTCATATGATAGAGTTGATACATCTTGGCTTGAATTTCAAACAAATCCTTGGGATAACGTATATGGGAGCGTACATCCTGAGGCATATCAGCCAAGGGCTTAAACAAGGAAGGAAATATCTTCTGATAGGTTCGAATGATCGGATCCTGCTGATCAACCACATAATAGACCACTGTCCCGTCATAGGCGTCGATCACGACCTTAACCGAATTACGGATATAGTTGATCATTCTCACCCCTGGCTGCTGCTGAGCGGGAAATAGGATCGACAGAGGGCCAGATAATCCAGGGAGCAGGCTGTCAGTCTCTGAAAACAGGGGTGATTGCTCTGAGTAAGGATATTTATCCGTGGCCGTGTAGGCATCCTGAATCCAATACAGGCGCCCATCTGCTGAGACTATCGGGTAAGGGTCCCGATCATAGGTCAAAAAGGGCGCAATGGTTTTGACCATGTCCTTGATTTCACGGTGAAACATAATGCGGCTCTCAGGCTTAATATAGCCAGTCAGCAAAATCTTTGGGTCTGAAAACTTTAAGGCAAAAATCAGCCGACGAAAATAGGAGCCAACCTTGACTCCTCCCCTCCCCTGATAGCTGGTGTAGACATTGGTGTCTCCCTTGGGATAGTCAAACTCGGGGCTAACCGTATTGACAATCACAAAATCATTGGCCACCTCTCCGTAGTAAATTTCAGGCCGATTAACCTTCAAATCAACCTGGCTGACTGGAGGAATATTCTTAATCAGCAGATTGGGCAGCCCCTTTTCGGTTACGGAATTGACTGGACTCAGGCAGAGCCCATAGCCATGCGTATATTTAAAATGCTCATTTTCCCAGGTCCTGGCCTGCTCAGGCAACTGATTTTGGTTTAACTCTCGGGGAGAGAGCATAATCTGCGTATAATCCCCGTTAAGAAAATATCTATCCTCATCTATGTTGACAAAGTTATAGTAAAGACGCATCTCCTGCATCTCGCTGTAGGTTTGCTTTAGTGGTTTTTTATCCCACAGCTTGATATTCCTGATAGTAGGTGAATTATTCCGGATATCCGCAAGGCTCAGATTAGTGAGAGCCTGGAAATTTCTCTCTTCGATGGCATCAAGATTATATCCCAGCCGGGTATAATGAATATTGTATTGGATATACGGCCTTTCCTTGGCCAACTCATTCGGCTCAACGATAAGCTGCTGAAGCACAAAGGGATAAATCTCGCTCACCAAAATGGAGAGTAGAAACAAGCCGGCTAGACCAATCAAGGGCCACTTCCACCCCTTATAGGAGATATTGATCCAGAAAAGAAAGGCACACAGCGCGGCAATGGAGAATATAATCCAATACGCTATGAGCTGAGCATGCATATCCGTATAGCTGGCGCCAAAGACCACACCTCTTTGTGAGTAAAGTAGTCCAAGCATTTTTAGCCGCTTGTCCCAGGCAAACAGAGTCAGAATCAGGCTGGCTAAAATCGAAAGATGAGCCTTAGCTCTGCGAGTGCACATAAAATTTGTCAACTTGAGCCTCATCTCTCCATCTTTCGAGTAGACATAGCCGACCAGAGCAGTGGTTATCAGCAGGGTGTAAAAAAACCATTTTTGCAAAAATACCATCACCGGATAGGAAAAAACAAAAAATCCAATATCTCGGTGGAAAATAGGATCGAGACGGGAAAAAGGAGTCTGATACCAGAAGCGAAGTAATTCATCCCATCTGGTCGCGGCCGGCCACAGCCCCATAAAAATACTGAGGATCAGGCAGCCTACCAACAGAAGCCGATTAACATGTTCTGGTCTGATAGGAATGGTTTCCACCGATCCCATACCCTGCCGCCGGACCGACAATTCCCACTGTTTTTTTGGGTGTCCAATTTTTCGGGCAAGATAAACGTTTACCCCCAAGACAAGGAAAAAAACAACTCCTAGCCCAAGACCAGTCAATATCCTAGCAAGCAGCATTGTCCAGAATACTGAACTATACCCAAGCCCCTGAAACCACAGTCCCTCTCCCCAGATATCGGCCACCTTTCCCAAAACGAGAAAAAGTAGCAAACACAAGCCCAGGATGAGGATTGTCTTTTCTTTTTTCATGAAAATTCCCCCCAAGGAGGTGATTAATATACCCCGCCGCTACTCATCAGCGAGCCACAAGCAAGAATTATAAATGACGTGGAGCATCAATACGGCTAGAAGAAGCCCATCATGTCGACGGGTAAATTATCTAAAAGGATATAATTTACCGTGGGTTATGCTACCATAAACCCTAAAAGCATGTCAAGTGGATATCAGGCCAGGGCGCAGGGCGATTGTATAATAACCGGGCGCATTTTATCTTCCGGTTTTGTATGCGCACTGAAAGTGCAGGCATTTCATGTCATGCCCGCATAGGCGGGAATCCAGAGGATTGCTGCCATTATACATGGATTATCACTTTCGCGGACATGACGATAAAAAAGTGTCCGGTAGTGAAATGAATTGTCCTCTATGAACAGTCCTCTCGCAACAAAGTGCGCCAGTTGTGGGTGGACACAAGGGCCGCCCCTACATGATTTGGGTAATTTGACCTGCTCTCGCACTTAGCGATAGAACCACTGAATCGCCGACAAAAAAAGAAAAACCTGTGCAGACATGGCCATGTCTGCACAGGTTTTGAGGATTGATCAGATGATCATCAGGAAGATTAAAAAGAGGAAGAGTTCCTCCTTCTTCTCCTGTTTTCAATAGGGAAAAAGCAGCAATTTAATTTACCCACTATAAAGCCGCAGCCGTAGCAGCCGGACTAGCTATGGATGAGCCAGTGACCGCGGGAGCAGTTGTTGTCCCTCCGAGCAAACTGTTCAGGCCAGACAGAACAGCCAGCCCACCCATCATTGAATACGGATTCATCATCCCAAGCCCCATTCCGCCATACCCCAGTCCGCCATACCCTAGTCCGCTTAAAGACCCGCTCAAGCCACCAAGACCGCCAAGGCCACCATACAGGCCGCCTAAGCCAGCCAATCCACCCATCATTCCATATGGGCCCATAAGACCGTATCCTAATCCCCCTAAGCCGCCATAGAGGCCCAAGCCGCCACCTATCCCGCCGGCAAGGCCGCCTAAGCCAGCCAGGCCGCTGAGCCCACCAAGCATATATGGGCTCATCAGACCGGCTCCAAGACCGCCCAAACCACCATACATTCCTCCGCCATACAGTCCATATCCATACATACTGCCCAAACCGCCACCGAGACCCAAACCACCGCCGAGCCCACCAAGACCAGCATACATGCTACCCAGGCCACCTAGTCCGGCATACAGTCCTCCCCCATACATGCCGCCTAAGCCTAAACCACCATATAGGCCTGAATAGCCGCCTAGGCCAGAATAGCCGCCGTACGAGTAGGCCGGATATCCACTCATTGAACTGATCTGAGCATAAGTGAGACTGGAAGAAAGCAAAAAGAGGCCAAAAGCGAAAATTGCAAACAAAACCAAAGACTTAACTATATTATTGCTAGACATATTCTTTAACCTTACCTCATTATAACGTATTTTTTCATAACCAAACTGTTTAAATGTTGTTACCCTCATACCTTTTGTAAAATCAACCGACAGAGGGTAATGACTAAAAAATGTCGATACTGAAAAGAGCCTATTTCCTGGCTTTCACTGCAAAAGCAGTTTACCTGCTTTACAAGTGTTTAGCCTTTATCATTTGGCTTTACGAACACCACCTTCCTTATCCCTTCTCTCTATTTCACCAGGGATGATTTGCCCCTTGGAGAGGCTTGCTGCTATGAGCCGCTCTGGCTTTTTCCAGCTTTGGAAAATCCATGAATAATCCAACTGGAAGAGCAAAAAAGCACAGGCAGCCCTAAAATTTAAATTTTTACTGGGAAAAGCTCCTAAAAATTTAAGGATATTGATGGATGGATACTTTGAATGGCGTGAAGAGATGAAAGTCTAAACCGGCCCCCAAAGCGGCCCCCCAAATATTCCCTGAGTATCTATCTAACAGACGAGAGATAGGGTTTTTGACTTACGCAATATTTCATCACCCCCGGATAGCATTTCACTCACCAGCCTGGCCACACGATATAACCAGCCTGCTGTTGTCTTAAGATCAGCCCGGCCAGAACAAGGGCCGCAGTAGCCAGGGCGATCGCATCCCGTCTGTGCAGCCGGGGAAAGAGGAAATGCTGCTTGCCTACCTCTCCGCTATAGCCTCGCTGCTCTATGGCTAGGGCTAAAATTTGAGCCTTGCGAATGGTGGATAAAAAAATAGGGGTGATCAGGGGAATGAGATTTTTCGCATAGCTGACCAGCCCCCCTCTTTCTCCATATCCTGCCCGCAGCATTTGAATCTGGCTAATCCTTTTCCCTTCCAAGAGGAGCTGTGGGATAAACCGCAAGCTGATAACCATCATCAGGGTAAGGTCTGGGACCGGAATCCCAAGACGATAGAGGGGATAAAAAAGGCTCTGAATGCACTTGATCAGCTTGAGCGCGGAGGTGGTCCCAAGGAGCAGGAAGGAGGCCGCAGTCATAAGACAGAGCTGAGCAATCAGGGTAAGTCCCTTGCTCACTCCTTCCTGCGTTACGGTGAGCCCAAGTGCCGGTATCTGGAAGAGAATCCTTCCAGGAGTAAAAAATAAATAAAAAATATTGCCGATAATAAAAAACCAGAGCAGAAATTTCAGACGGCTTACCAAATAACGGATTGATATTTTTGCCAATTTAGCCGAGATCAGAAGGAATATACCAATCCCTGCTAGCACCCCTGGCGCTGGGTAGAAAAATATCCCCCCAAAAAGCCCAAACACAATGGCCAACTTTGTCCAGGGATCCAGAAGAGAAATAGCCGACTCCTGCTCTGCCTGACTATGGTTAGAGATTGAAAGCATTAATCAAAAAGATTAAAAAGCATTAATCAATCTGACGCCGCAGAAAAGCCGGCACATTCAAATCTTCATCATCATCCTTATCCAGGTTATTCAAAACCCCTAGCTGTTCGGGGTTGATCACCGAACGACTTCGGGCAAACCGTGGCCCAGAAGGCAGCGTCTCGGTGTCTTCCCTTCTGCCCAACTTCCCGTCATAAAGCTTGTCCTGGGCTCTGATATAAGTAGGAACATCTGGATTTCTAGGATTATAGCTTCTCGGTTTTGGCCTGGCGGCCTGAGTAACTACATTTTCTATTTTCTGGATCTTTTCTTCCCGGTGGTCGAATCCAGTAGCAATCACAGTTACCCGAACCTCATCCACCATCCCTTCATCATGGACAGAGCCGAAAATAATATTGGCATCCTCGTGCACCAGCTCAGAGATAGCCGATGAGGCCTCGTTTACCTCCCATAGGGTCAGATCGCTCCCACCCGTGATGTTTAGAAGAACCCCGCGAGCGCCCTCCAGAGAATTGTCTTCCAGCAGAGGGCTTGAGATAGCCTTCTTGGTAGCCTCCAGAGCCCGGTTCTCTCCCCTGGCTACACCCGTGCCCATCAGAGCGGTCCCTTTCTCCGACATGATGGTTTTGATATCGGCAAAATCAAGATTTATCTCTCCATGTTTGGTGATCAGATCAGAAATCCCCTGCACCGCCTGGTGCAGAATCTCATCAGCCATACTGAAGGCGCTCCTCATGGAGGTTTGAGGTTCAATGATATTCAAAAGCCGCTGATTGGGGATAGTAACCAGAGAGTCCACGGCTGCCTTCAGCTCTTCGAGCCCTTTCTCAGCCTGGAGCATCCTTCTTTTCCCCTCGAACAAAAAAGGCTTGGTTACCACAGCTACGGTCAGGATGCCAGCTTTTTTGGCAATATTGGCAATCACCGGAGCCGCTCCAGTGCCAGTGCCACCACCCATGCCGGCCGTGATAAAGATCATATCTGCTCCCTGGACAATTTCCAGAATCTTTTCCTCATCCTCCTGGGCAGCCTTGCGGCCAATTTCCGGATTCGCTCCGGCTCCAAGCCCCCGGGTCAGCCTGGCACCAAGCTGTAGCCGATTCGGAGATGGAGAATTGCGCAAGGCCTGCAAATCAGTATTGACCACGTAAAATTCCACGCCCTGCATCTTAGAGTTAATCATGCGGTTAACCGCGTTACTGCCGCCGCCTCCCACTCCAATGACTTTGATATTGGCTGAACATTCGTAATTTTCTTCCAGATCTATTGGCATCTTTCTGATCTCCTTAAGAAGAAGTATATCTTACAGAAGTATATCTTAATAATATAATTATATCTTAACTCTATATCTTTAACTCTATATCTCAATCTTTAACTCTATATCTTAAGAAACTACCCATTTTGTAACTGATTGAAATATTGAAACTTTATGCTAACTATTAGTGTCATTAGTCATTCCTGCCAAAGCTTAGAATACGTCCACTATCCTCATGGATTCTAAGCCTGCGCGAAAAGATACGGAAAATGCAAAAAATAATTAGAAAAAATCCTTCATCCAGTCCTTCATTCGCTTGAGAATACTTTGAAAAAGGTGGCTATCACCTTGCTGAGACTTGAAATTGACCTTTTTTTGGCCGTTTCTCCATCCATAGAGAATCAATCCCACTCCAGTAGCGTATTCAGGACTTTTGACTACATCTGCCAGCCCGCCAAAGCCAGAAGGGATGCCGAGCCGTACGGGCAAATCAAAAATCTGCTCGGAAATTTCCACCATCCCCATCATAAGGGCTGAGCCTCCCGTAATGACCACTCCTGCCGGAATCAGATCAGCATAGCCACTGTTTTTGATCTCCCGGTCAACCAGCCCGAAGATCTCCTCAGCCCTCGGCTCCATAATTTCCGCCAGTACCTGACGAGAAACAGTCCTGGGTCTTCGCCTTCCAACCGTAGGCACTTCGATTGTTTCGTCTTTATCCAGTAGGGCAGCCATGACACATCCATACTCTCTCTTAATCTGTTCGGCCTCTTGGTTCGGAGTCCTCAGCCCCACAGCAATATCATGAGTAAAATTGTCTCCGCCAAGTGAAATAACCGCCGTATGCCGAATGCTTCCATCCACGAAAATGGCCAAATCCGTAGTTCCTCCACCGATATCGACCAGCGCCACCCCCAGCTCTTTTTCATCATAGGTAAGGGTAGCTTCGCTGGAGGCGAGTTGCTCCAGAATAATGTCTTTGACCTCAAGGCCAGCACGGTTTACACTTTTAATAATATTCTGGGCAGAGGTGATGGCTCCGGTTACGATATGGACCTCAGCCTCAAGCCGCACTCCGCTCATTCCCAGCGGCTGCTTGATCCTGTCTTGGTTATCAACGATATACTCTTGGGGCAGGACATGGATCACCTCCCGATCCACAGGCAAAGCCACAGCCTTGGCAGCATCAATTACCCGGTCGATGTCGCTCTGGGTAATTTCCCGATTCTTGCCCAAAATGGCGATCACTCCTCGGCTGTTGATCCCCCTGATGTGTCCTCCGGAGATGCCGACATAAGCCGAATCCACCTGAATACCTGACATGAGCTGAGCCTCGTGGACCGACCTTTTAATGGATTCGACCGTGCTCTCAAGGTCAATGACTACCCCCTTGCGCAATCCATGAGAAGGGCTAAGGCCAAGGCCGATAATATCGATCTCACCCCGGCTGTCAATCTCTCCGATAATGGTACAAATCTTAGTTGTACCAATGTCTAGGCCCACAATAAGGTTATCTTTCTTAACCATGATTTTAGATTCACCTCCTTTTTCAGGGAGTTATCCCATATGCTTTGTTTGCGGTTTGATAATAAGCTGATTTTTGTATCTTAGGTCTATGTACTTAATGGAGGAAACTCTGGTCTGAAGACTGTTCCAGGCAGCCTTTAGATACTGAAGGCTCTGTTGCAGATTACTGATCCCAAGGTGAATCTGGCAGCCCTTGCTTTGGCTTGATAGGGTGATATTTTCTGGATTTTTGACCGAGATTTCCGAAAAATCCGCTAGCCACGGCGCTTTCATGGCCTGCATTAGGCAAAGGGCTTGCAAGGCCGCTTCAAGCTTAGAGGAGTCAGGTTTTGAGCCTACCTCAACCCTCTCAAGATCAAGCCCACTGATGATCGGCAGTCTCAGCCAGGCCTTTTTATCCGAAATAGCCGCGATCAGCACTCCCTCTTTGTCCACCAAGTAGAGTTGATCGGCTTTGATAATTCCCACAGGCACCCGCTCTTTTACCTGAATCTCCAAGGTTGAAGGGAGACTACGGCGGATGCATATATCCTTGATCCATCCATCGGAGCGAATCTGCCGATATAGGTCAGCCAGCTTGACCTTGAAAATGCATCGGCCATAGGCTGACGAGAAGGCTAGATTTAGTATTTTTTCCCGATTGCACCGCTTTGCTCCGATGATGGTAATCTTGGACACCAGAAAAGTGGGGATTCTGTCCAAAAGATTTTCTGTGGCCCATACAGTGAGACAGCAGACCAGAGCCACTACGGTCATGATAATCAATCTCTTCTTTCCCATACGCATACCGCTTTCCTGCTTATTTTTCTGCTCATTCCTGCCTCAAAGAGAATTCATTTTTGGTCGTCAAGAGCCAAGTTAAGAATTCTCTTCACCAGTTCCTCAAAAGGTATTCCAGCCACCCTGGCTGCCTTAGGCAAAAGACTTGTTTCGGTCATGCCAGGAATGGTATTTACCTCAAGCACAAAGGGGTTCCCCTGCTGGTCAATTCGAATATCAACCCTTGATACCCCTCGGCACCCAAGCGCCCGATGAGCCCGCAGGCCCCAGTATTGAACCTGCTGATAAAGGTTTTCCTCAAGCTGGGCAGGCACAATATATTCCGTTTTGCCCGGCGTATACTTAGCTTCATAGTCATAAAATCCTGAGCGAGGGATAACCTCCACTACCGGAAGAGCCTGATCAGCCAGAATACCCACCGTAACTTCCCGGCCATCAATGAAATCCTCAATCAGGACCTCATTACCATATTGAAAGGCATGAGCGCAGGCCGCTTCCATCTCCTCAGGGGCCTTGACCAGAGAAACGCCAAAAGTAGAGCCTTCCTCACATGGTTTGACCACAACCGGATATCTCCAGGCGAGCTTGGAGGCCTCTTGCGGCCTGGCGAGGAAATCCCCGTGAGTCAGAACCACAAACCGCGGGGTAGGAATGTGATGGAAGCTCAGCACCGCTTTAGTCTTGGCTTTATGAAAGGCCAAAGCACTGGCCAAAACTTTTGATCCGGTATACGGGATGCCCATGACCTCTAAAAGCCCCTGCACTGATCCATCCTCTCCTCCCCTGCCGTGTAGGGCTAGAAAAACTATATCAATCTGGGCAGCCATAAGTTTTCTAACCATCTGGCCGTCAACATCAATTCCCACTACCTGAAGCCCTTGGCTTTTCAAAGCATTTTCAACCGCCCGACCTGTTCTGAGCGATACTTCACGCTCTGAAGAGGTGCCACCCATCAATACAGCAATCTTCATCTCAGATAAGTTCTTTTTGGCCATTATTCTTTAAATCCCCTCGCTCTTATATATCAGACACCATAAACCCTATCTCAGAACAACCATAAACCCTCGAAGGGCTTAGCTCTTATTAGGGTTATGTCTCTCAATGGTAGCTAATAAATAAGAGCGACTCAATCTTAGGGGCAGACCTTGCGTCCGCCAAAATTGCGCACTTTGTTAGCAAAAGAACCATTTAGCCTTCTCCCACCACCAAGACCTCAGTCTCCAGGATAAGACCAAAGGATTGATAGACTTTTTCCCGAATCAGCTCTATTAACCGCAGTACATCAGCACAGGTGGCTCCCTGTCGGTTGATGATAAAATTGCCATGCCTGGTTGAAACCTGAGCACCGCCGATTGAAACCCCTTTAAGGCCAGCCCAATCTATCAGCCTGCCTGCTGACTCGCCAGGTGGATTCTTGAAGATGCAGCCTGCTGAGCGCTCCCGCAAAGGCTGGGATCGGAGGCGATAAAGATAGCGCTCTCGAATCCTGGCCAGAATATCATCGCCTTGCTCAGCATGAGGCAGGTGCAAGATGGCAGAGGTGATTATCCCGCCAGGCGGAGGCAGACAAGATCGCCGATAGGAAAAATGCAGCTTCTCCCCTGACAGCGTGGCCAATGATCCATCCTCATAAACTACAGCTACCTCCTTGACCAAAGAGCCGATCCCCTCCTCTGCCGTCCCAGCGTTCATACAGAGTGCACCACCGAGGGTTCCTGGAATACCAGTAGCAAATTCAAGGCCAATTAGTCGGTGCTGAATCGACACCCGAAGCAGGGAAGAGATAAGACTAGCGCTTCCAGCAGCTAGCATATCGCCTTCCCTAACCATCACTTTAGCAAATTCCCCAGCCAGCCGAATCACCACCCCCCGTATACCGCCATCCCTCACCAGGAGATTACTCCCCTTGCCCAAAATAAAGACAGGCTGCTGAAATTCACGAGCCAAGCTAATGAGAGTGCGCAACTCATCAAGGCTCCTCACCTCAGCCAGGCAGTCGGCTGGCCCGCCGATACCAAAAGAGGTGTGATTTTTCAATGGTTCTTGAAATTTCACCACCCCTTGAAAAGTACTCAACAGCCGATCCTGGAAAGCCTTCTCCATCATGAGCATCTCTCCTTGACCGCGGTAATAATTTCGGGGCCAAGTTTCCAGATATCCCCGGCCCCAAGGGTCAGGACCATATCGCCTGGCCGGACCATCCGAGCAACCAGAGGCGGAATCTCTTCCTTATCAGCGATGTAGCGCACATCTTGGTGGCCGCTTCGTCTGACCCCTTCGACCATAGCCAGGGCATGAACCCCCTCGATCAGATCTTCTCCAGCCGGATAGATATCGGTGATGATTAGGGTATCAGCCTGAGCAAAGGCAAGAGAGAAATCAGCCAGCAGATCCCTGGTTCTGGTATAGCGATGAGGCTGGAAGATAACGATCAGCCTTCGGCTCAACTCGCCGCCGTCTTCCTCAGCAGCGGCTAAAACCCCTTTGGCCGTAGCCAGGGTTGCCCGAATCTCTGCCGGATGGTGTCCGTAATCATCAACCACATAGGTAGCTCCTATCTTAGCTTTGATTTGAAAACGCCGCATCGCTCCCTGAAAAAGAGAGAGACCCTCTCTGATCGTGCCGAATGGGATGCCGAGCTCAAGGCCAACTGCTACCGCAGCTAGGGAATTTGAAACATTATGGATGCCCGGCACATTCAGCAGCATGTGGCCAAGTTTTTGTCCCTTCCAGACTACCTCAAAGGAAGAGCACCATCCTCTGCTCTCAATACCTGTGGCTGTAACCTCTGCCTGAGCGCTGCTCAGCCCGTAGGTGATATACCGTTTTTGGATAGCGGAGACAAGAGCCTGAATATTCCCCTGATCCAGGCAGATAACTGCTGCTCCGTAGAAGGGTACCTTATTGATAAACTCAAGAAAGGCAGCCTTTAATCTCTCCAGGGAGCCGTAATGGTCCATATGCTCCTCATCTAAGGTAGTAACCACAGCTAAGGCAGGAGCCAATTTCAAAAAAGAGCCATCGCTTTCATCCGCCTCAGCCACCAGAAACTCTCCTTGTCCCAGTCGGACATTGCTGCTACCCAGGCTCTCCAGCCTGCCGCCAATAATAGCCGTAGGATCAAGGCCGCCGTGAGCGAGCATGGTTGTGATCATCGAGGTAGTAGTGGTTTTCCCATGCGTTCCGGCTACGGCAATGCCATACTTTGGGCGCATCAGCTCAGCCAGCATCTCCGCGCGGGGAATAAGGGGCACGGCCATATTGCGGGCAGCTACAAATTCCGGGTTATCCGGCCTTATGGCTGATGAGTAGACCACAACATCCGCAGAGCGGATCTGATCAGGGTGATGGCCGATCATCACCGAAATGCCGAGCCGCCGAAGATGAAGCGTGTTTTCCGATTCAACCCTATCTGATCCGCTCACCTGAAAGCCCTGCCTGTGGAGCAGCTCAGCCAGAGCACTCATGCCGATGCCGCCAATGCCGATGAAATGTATGTGTTTGATTTTCCAAAACATATCTTTTCTCACCTTGCCCTTTGGTCAACCACCTTCAGGCACTCCTGAACGATCCTGGCCGCGGCCTCTGGTTTCCCAAGCCGCTTTGACTCCTGGCCCATGCGGGCCAGCCGCTCTGGCTGCTCCATCAGAGCCTGAATCCTGGCCCATAAACCAGTAGCCGTAAGCTCTTGCTCCAGAATCATCTCCGCTGCTCCTGCCCTGTGGAGCTCGGCGGCATTCATAGCCTGATGATTCCCAACCGCATAAGGGTAGGGAATCAAAATGGCGGGTTTGCCCATCATGGTAATTTCAGCCACTGTTGTGGCTCCGGCCCGGCAAACTATCAGGTCCGCGGATATGTAGGCTTCCATCATCCGGTAAATGAAGGGCAGGACAGTTGCCTTGATAGGGAATTTTTGATACTGTCGCTGGACCCAATCAAAATCCTCTTGTCCGCTCTGGTGGATAATTTGCAGCCGCTCGGCAAAAGCCGGGGAAAGGTTAGCTAGCCCTTCTAGTACCACTTCGTTAATCCTGTGCGCCCCCTTGCTTCCACCAAAGATCAGTAGGGTGAATTTTCCCTCCTCAAGGCCAAGCAGTGCTCGAAAATCACTTCTCTGCCTATCCTTAGCCTCTGCCGGCATCTCCTGTCTGCGGACAGGGTTTCCGCTCAAGATAATCCTCTCCCTTGGCACAGATGGGAAAAACGATTCCGTGCCCGCAAAGGAGATAAACACCCGCTCGGCCCACTTGGCCATTATTCTATTGGCTCTTCCTGGAATCAGATTCTGCTCCTGAATCACCAGCGGGACCTTGTGCCACCGCCCTGCTACGATCATTGGAACTGAAGGGTAGGCCCCAAGACCAATGATCAGCGCGGGGTGAAAGCTGTGCACCAGAGCGTTTGCCTGCCTTATGCTTAAGGCGAAAGAACCCACTGCCCGCACTGTACGCCAGGAAATCCCATGGAAGCTTTCAACCGCAAGTGCGGTGTATCTCCATCCTTCTTCGGATAAAATCTGCTGGTCGATCTTTCTTCGAGTGATGCAAAACATAATTTGAGCCTCCGGCCTCTGCCGCTGAAACTCCTGAGCAATAGCTACCCCAGGATAGAGATGTCCGCCCGTGCCCCCGCCAGCTAGGATAATATTCATAGGCTATCTTCTATAAGACTACACTTTTGCGGAAAATCTCTCCGTGCCTTGAACTTCTTGCCTTGAAATTCTTGAAAGTTATCTTTGAAGTTATCTTTCATACCAAACCAGTAAACTTTCATACCAACCCCCAGTAAAATCAAGGCCTTGAAGAAAAAGCGCCAAAGTAGAAAAAATGCCAAAGTATAGATTCCAAAGTATAGATTTAAGGTAATAATGGTGAAAATTAAGGTAATGGTTAAAATTTTTCATTTTTCTGATCAAACTTTCCCACTAAATCTGCCGAAAAGAAGATTAGGTGGATTTTACCTCGATGCTATGAGTTAATAAAAATATATAAATCATTATATATCCCTTATGTATGCTGAGAGATATTCAATAAAATTCCCGCAGTCAGAGCACTTATAATCAGCGAGGAGCCGCCGAAGCTGACAAAGGGCAGAGGCAGCCCCTTGGTCGGCAGCAGGTGAACCGTTACGCCCATATTGATCAGTGCTTGCAAACCAATCAAACAGGTAATCCCTAGAGCCAGAGAGCGAGCAAAAGGGTCTTTGCTCCTTTGACTGATCCTCAGGCCGCGCCAGATGAAAATGGCAAACAGGGCTAAAACAACCAGGGTGCCGACTAGACCTAGTTCCTCGCCGATAACGGAAAAAATGAAATCCGTATGCGCCTCAGGCAGATAGCCTCGTTTTTGAATTCCTTGTCCTAACCCAAGGCCAAACCAGCCACCAGCTCCCAGGGCAGAGAGTGATTGAATGATGTGATATCCTGCCCCTTGCGGATCCTTCCAAGGATCTAAAAAAGCCTCGATTCTCTGCCGTTGATAGTCAAATATACGAATCATACCTATAAAGACGATCAGAGACAGAAGCCCAAAACCGATAAGATGTCGCTTCCTGGCTCCGGCGGCAAAGATCATGGCTATAGCTATAGCCACAACCAGAACACTGGTGCCAAGATCGGGCTGCTTCAAAATCAGTAAAAGAGAGATACTAAACACAATACACAGCGGGAGAAATATGGCCTTCATATCAGCAATCAGCGCTGATTTTTTGGTCAAAAAATGGGCTAGGTAAAGCAATAAGGCAAACTTGGCAAACTCTGCTGGCTGGAAACTGAAGCCGGCAAGCTTCAGTGCCCGAAGCGCCCCTCCAGCTCGCTTCCCCAGAAAGGGGATATAGACCAGGGTCAGCAAAATAAACGATGTGATTAGAATCACATAGCTCTTGTTTCGCCACCATTGGTAGGGAATAGCCGAAGCAGCCAGGAGGACTATGATGGCTAGCCCCACATATAGAGCCTGTTTTTTAAGAAAGTAGAAGGATGACACCTGATAGCGCGATCCTTCAGCCACCAGGGCGCTTGCACTGTAGACCATAACCAGTCCAAGCCCCATGAGGATCATCACGATCAAAAAAATAATCTGATCGCCTGCTCTACCTTTGCTGAGCATCCTTGATCTCCTGAACAAGCTGTTTGAAGACCTGGCCTCGATGGGCGTAGCTTTCAAACATATCGAAACTAGCACAGGCTGGAGAAAGCAGCACGGTATCTCCTGGCAAAGCCAGGGAAAACCCCTGCTGCACCGCATCCCGGAAAGAATCAAACCGATAAACTGGCACAATTCCTTGAAAGAATTTCGCTACCTTATCCTTTGATTCGCCGATAGCCAAAATCCCCCTAACCCGCTCTCTGACCAGGGGAATAAGGGGATGATAGTCATTCTCCTTATCCCGCCCACCCAGTATAAGCCAGATCGGTCCGCAGACGGTCTCAATGGCTCGAACCACAGCATCCACATTGGTCCCTTTGGAGTCGTCAATAAATCGCACTCCTTTGATTTCAGCCACAAATTCGATCCGATGAGAGAGCCCGCAGAATTCATCTATGCTGCTTTGGATTGCGGTCTGCTCAACTCCGCACAGCCAGGCGGCCAAAGCAGCGGCCAGGACATTCTGTCGGTTGTGCTCGCCGGACAATTTCATTCGGGCCAAAGAGCAAATAGGCTCCGATCGACCATCGAGGCAGACCACAGCCTCTGTCCCCTGAAGCCTTATTCCCTCCTCCTCGGTTGGCGCTGCATCATCGGTGCGGAAAAAGAGCAGTCTGCCTGCTCCTTGCCGTTTTTGGAGTAGGGTTGGCGTAGCTGGATCTTTGGCATTAACTAGGGCAAAGTCTTCGGCAGTCTGGTTGGCAAATAGCCTGGCTTTGGCCTCAATATATGCATCCAAGGATGTATAGCGGTCAAGATGGTCCGGGGTGATGTTGAGCATGACTCCCACTCGAGGACAAAATCGGCGAATGACCTCAAGCTGAAAACTGCTCACCTCGGCAATGATAAACTCTGCCTCTGGATGTTCACAGACTAGGGGAGAGAGCGGGGTGCCGATATTGCCGCCGAGGATGAATTTTTTGCCGCTGCGGGTAAATATGTCGCCTAAGAGGGTCGTGGTCGTGGTCTTGCCGTTTGTTCCGGAGATGGCCAGGATCGGTGCCCGAGTTAGGGAAAAGGCCAGCTCCAGGTCATTAGAGATAGGAATGTTTCTCTTTTTTGCCTCTTCAAAGGCTGGCTGGCTGATCGGCACTCCTGGACTGACTAGGATAAGGTCCTGATCAAGGAAGGTCTCGATCCGGTGGGCGCCGAATTCTGCTCGAAGCGGATAGCCAGAAAGCTCGGCCAGGGCTGCGGAAAAATCACTTTCCGGCCTAAGATCATTAATCGTTACCCGCGCCCCCTGCTCAGCCAGCAGTTTAGCCAAGGCCACCCCGGTTTTAGCCAGGCCAACAATCAAAACTCTCTTTCCTTTGAATTCTGCAATCTGCATATTGACCTCTATTTTTGAGTTACCTCAATTTCAGCGTGCTCAAGCTTATCAAGGCCAGGATAATGGAAATGATCCAAAAGCGCACAATGACCTTGGGCTCTGCCCACCCTTTCAGCTCGTAGTGATGGTGGATCGGAGCCATGTTAAAAACCCTCCGCCCACGCAGCCGGAAGGAGCAGACCTGAATGATCACTGATAAGGTCTCAATAACAAACAGACCACCAACAATGGCCAGCAGCAGCTCATGCTTGGTGATAATAGCTACGGTCCCAAGGGCTGCCCCAAGGGGCAAAGACCCTGTGTCTCCCATGAAAACCTGAGCAGGATAGGCATTGAACCACAGAAACCCAAGCCCAGCGCCGACCATGGTTCCGCAGAATATAGTCAGCTCACCCGCTCCCTTGACATTGATAATCATTAGATAATTGGCAAATGAGGCGTGACCGGCCAGATAGCTGATCCCCATAAAGGCCATAGCTGAAATGATGAGCGGTCCGATAGCCAACCCATCCAGTCCATCGGTCAGATTAACGCCGTTGCAAGTGCCGACAATCACGCCTATGGCAAAGGGGATGTAGAACCAGGAAAGGTTTGGCCGGAAGTTTTTTAAAAATGGCACAGTAAGCTCACTGGTGTATGAATTGGCCGGGAAATAGTATAAATACAGGCTGATAGCCGCGGCCACCAAAATCTGGAGAGAGAATTTCAGCCGAATACTCATCCCCTTCTTTTTGCGCAGCTTCAGATAATCGTCCGCAAAACCGATTAGGCCAAAAGAAACCGTAGCCAGCAAAACTACCCAAACATAGCGGTTAGTCAAATCTGACCAGAGCAGGGTAGGAACAATCAGGGCCAGGAGAATCAGAAGCCCCCCCATAGTCGGCGTGCCTGCCTTGAGCTGATGCCGCTGTGGCCCTAGCTCCCGAATCGTCTCTCCGACCCGCAGGCGTCGAAGCCTGTCGATCAGCCACGGTCCCAGGAGAAATGAGAGCAGCAGCGCGGTCAGCATAGCATAAGCGGTCCGAAAGGTGATGTAGCGAAAGACATTGAATATAGAATACCGCTCATGGAGCGGATACAGCAAATGATAGAGCATAGTTTCAATTATCCATCAGTAAATTAACGACCATCAATCAGTAAATTAACGACCATCTCCATTCTGGCTCCCCGAGAACCCTTAACTAGGACGCGATCATTCGGGGCCAGCAAGGTCTTCAAGGTTTCCGCAATCTGATTATGAGATAAGTCTGAAAAGATACAATTTTTGTCCATGCCATTGGCTAGGGCTTCTTCAGCTATCCAGTGGGCCAGAGGGCCGCAGGTGAAGAGAAAATCAATCGAATTGTGAGCTACTAGCCTCCCTATCTGACGATGAAACCGCTCGGCATCTGCACCCAGCTCAAGCATGTCTCCTAGCACTAAAATGGCTCTTCCTTCCCCCTTTTTGCTTTGAATCAGGGTATCAATGGCCGAACACATGGAAGCAGGATTGGCATTGTAGGCATCATTCATAATGATTGAACCATTTGGGCCTGCCAATCGCATCATTCTCATCGGGGGAAGCACTACCTGCTCAAGCCCCCGGCGGATATGCGAGAGGGGAATCCTCAGAGCCCGAGCTGCCGCGGCCGCAGCCAGAGCATTATACACATTGACCCGGCCAATCAGGGGAATAGTGATCTCCACTCTCTCTGCCCCTGTGCGGAGGGTAAAGGAGGTTTTCATCTCCTCCTGTCGGATGTTTTCCCCGCGAAGGTCAGCGCCCTCTGTGAGCCCAAAGGTGATGATACGTCTTCGGCGGCTAGCCAGTTTCAGGCAATAGGGGTCATCTAGGTTGATGATAGCCACGGCTTCCGGCTTCATCTGGTCGTACAGCTCTCCCTTGGCTTGGCTGATCTTCTCCAGAGAGCCGAAAAATTCGATATGGGCTGGGCCTATATTGGTAATCAGGCCGACATCGGGCTGACAGATCTGGGTAAGCCGAGCGATCTCGCCAAAGGCGTTCATCCCTAACTCTAAAACCACTGCTTTTACCTCATCCGAGAGGCCGCACAGGGTTAGGGGAAGGCCGATAAGATTGTTGCGGTTCCCTTCGGTTTTCAAAACCTTTCCCTTGCAGGTCAAGATCGAGGCCAGCATCTCTTTAGTCGTAGTCTTGCCGTTGCTTCCGGTTATGGCCACAAGGGGCACCGCTGAATATTGCTGACGAAGATAGCGGGCTGTCTCCTGAAGAGCCCAAAGCCGGTCCTTTACCCGAATCAAAACTCCCTCTTTTGGCCAATCGCCGGCAGGCAGGGTGAAATCTAGGCCGACCACTGCCCCGGCAGCTCCACGGCTCATCACTTCACCTACAAAAGCATGGCTATCGAACCGCTCTCCCTTCAGGGTCCAGAATAGCTCCTTCGGCCTGATGGTCCGAGAATCAATGGACAGACCGGAAAAGGTTGCAGATCTTGCTCCTACAATTAACTCTGCCCCTGTAGCTGTAAGGATATCGTCAATCGTCAGACTCTTTTTAGCCAACTCGATCATTTCCCCCTCCGCATTCTGTGGCTTTGGCCAGGCTAGTGAGAATCTGCCTGGCTACCTGTCGGTCATCAAAAGGAATACAGCTCGATCCGATAATCTGATACTGCTCATGTCCTTTTCCTGCGATGAGGACCATATCATCCGTCTCAGCCCGAAGGAGTGCCTCTTTGATAGCCTGACGACGGTCAAGAATAAGCTCATACTTGGCCTTAGACTCACCCCTTTTGAGCACTGACCTTACCCCTTGCTCGATTGTCTGGGCAATAGCCGCAGGGTCCTCGCTGCGGGAGTTGTCCGTAGTGATAATGATGTAGTCGCTGAGTCTGGCCGCCACCTGGCCCATAGGAAAACGCTTGCTCTGATCACGATCGCCGCCGCAGCCAAAGACAGTGATAATCTTTCGTGGGGCAAGCTGTCGGGCTGTTTGCAGGAGATTTTGCAGAGCATCGGCCGTATGGGCAAAATCAACCACTACCCAAAAATCCTGTCCACAGTCAATAGTCTCAAACCTCCCCGGCACGGCAACAGTGCGCTCAATCCCTTGACGGATATGCTCAAGGCTTATCCCTTCGGCTAAAGCCGCACCAATGGCGGCTAGGATATTGTAGACATTGTGCCGCCCGATCAGATGGCTTTTGATTTCCACTTCCCCAAACGGAGTGCGGGCCCAAAAGACAAGCCCTGAGCGTAAAACGCTAATCCGTTCAGGTCTGATCGCTGCCTGCTCAGTATGACCATAGGAGATAACCTCTACCTGGCTATTTTTTTGAAAAATGGGAAAGCTTGGATCATCAAGATTTAATACCGCAGCCTTAGGCTGTTTTTTCCCCTGGCCAAGCCCGCTGAACAGCCGCAGTTTGGCCTGGCGGTAATCCTCGAAGGTTTGGTGAAAATCAAGATGATCGCCAGTAATATTGGTCAGTACTCCGACATCGAATTCACACCCCAAAACACGGCTCAGCACCAGTGAGTGCGAAGATACCTCAATCACGGCATAGCGACAACCCTGATCAACCATCTGCCGAAGGGTTCTTTGCAGATCCACGGATTCTGGAGTGGTTCTGTCTGAGGGTCTCTCCTCTCCCTTGATTCGGCAGGTTAGGGTATTGGTTAGGCCAACCGTATTCCCGGCTGCCTCAAGGATTGAGGCGGTCAGAAAACTAGTGGTGGTTTTGCCGTTTGTGCCGGTGATGCCGATCAGCCGTAAATTCCGTGAAGGGTGGTGATAGAAGGCCGCAGACAAAAGCGCCAGGGCCTGCCTTGTGTCCCTAACCCCGATCCAGACCGCTGGCCAGCTTTCCTTGCCAGCAAAAGGAGGCTGCTTTATCGCTCGCTCCCTATCTACGACCACAGCCACTGCCCCCCGGCTGAGTGCATCCTCGATGTAGTCATGGCCATCCTGGCAATAGCCCCTGATGCACACAAACAAAGATCCAGACACAACGCAGCGCGAATCCTGTGTAACCTTGGCTATGGTAGGATCGGCTGCCTCTCCCCTAACCTCTTTTTCAGGCAGAGCCGTCAAAAGCTCATGAAGTTTCATCCCCTAATCTCCTTTTTCCCCCCCGCAGCGATGCCGCTGCTGCTCGCACTGCTTCCTCCCTTGCCCACAGCCTCTCTTGCGCCGTCAGCAACAGTTTCTCCACCTGCCCCTTCCTTCCCTTCGGCCAGTCGTAGGATAGAATCCTGCGGCTGTAGTTGTTTTTGAACTGGAGGAATATTCAGATAATTGATGATGCTTTGAGCGATTTTCCGAAATACCGGTGCGGCCACAATCCCGGCCAGATGCTCTCCCTTGGGCTCGTCAATCGTTACCAAAATAGCGATTTGCGCCGCCTGGGCTGGAAAAAAACCGATGAAGGAAGAGCAGAAAAGCTCCTGAGAATAGCGACGAGTCAGCGGGTCAACCTTCTGAGCCGTACCTGTCTTCCCCGCTACCCGATAGCCGGCAATGTCAGCCGCCTGTCCTGTCCCATCTATGACTACCCCCTCAAGCATCCTGGTCAGAGCACGGCAGGTGGCCAAGGAAGCTACTTCGCGGATCGGAGCAGGGTCGGGAAGCTCAACCACCTCACCCCTCTCATTTATCAGCCCATCTAAGATCTTTGGCTCTCTCCACCAACCATCATTAGCTAGACAGCAGACTGCGGTGATAATCTGAAGCGGAGTAACCAGGACCCCCTGCCCGAAGGAAATATTGGCTGTGGTCAGCTCGGTCCACTTTTCGATTGGAGGAATGATTCCCTTGGCCTCACCCGGCAGCCGAATGCCGGTCCGGGAGCCGAACCCAAGCTCTTTCAGGGTATTATATAACCGCTCTTTCCCCAAGGATAGGCCAACCTTGGCTGAGCCGATATTGCTGGACATCTTGATAACTTCACTGAAGGTCAGCCAGCCATGCCGATGGCTGTCCCGAATTGTGCGGCGGCCAATCTGAAAGAGACCATTTTCACAGTAGATGAGGTCGTTGGGGGTGATCTTTCCCGACTCTAGGGCGCAGGCAGCCAGAAAAATCTTGAAAATCGATCCCGGCTCAAAAGCATCGGTAAGACAGCGGTTTCGGCGAAAGCTGGCTGGATATTTTGAAAAGCTGTTAGGATTAAATTGCGGCCAGTTAGCCATAGCCAGAATCTTGCCGGTTTTTACCTCCATGACTATGGCTGTGCCAGCCCTGGCCTGAGTGGCTGTGCAGGCTGCAAGCAGCTCTTTTTCCGTCTGATACTGAATGACCTTATCAATGGTTAGAATAAGGCTGCATGGCCCTGACTTTTTCTCTTCAGACAGGAGATGATCATAGTATAGCTCTACTCCTTCAAGCCCATGATTGTCTACGCCGATAAACCCTAGCACCTGAGCACACAGCTCTCTGGCTGGATAATATCGCTGAGTCTCTTCCCGAAAGCCGATGCCTGAAATATTCAACTCTTGCAGTTGCTCGACCATCTTGGGGAGAATCTTTCTCCTAATCCAGATAAAGTCCTGGCCAGCATCGAGCTTCTGCTTAAGAGCGATCGGGCTCAAAAATTCCGGATCGACCTGCAAAACCATACAGGCCTGACGGACCTTGCCCGGCTCTTCTCCGTAAAGCCGCGCCGGCTCAGCAAAGGCGGAATTTACCCGAATACTTACCGCCAGCTCCCTACCTCGGCAGTCGTAGATGCTTCCCCGTCGCCGGCAGCCTTTGGCCGCAGCAGGCTCAAGCTTTCTCCGCCGGAGAACCTTCTGGGCATAGAAATCGTGTTGGTTAATCTGAATCTGATAGAGCCGCACAGCCATCAGGAGAATAGCCAGACCAAAGGCGGCTTGGAGAAACACGATCCTCATTTTGATATTAGGTGATTTGCTTGTTCCCCTATCCCTTTTCCTTTGGGCAGCCATCTCACATGCGCTCCATCTGAATGAATCAAAAAAATTTACACTTTGACGCCTTAAGTTGCGCTCTTTTGAGGGATTCCTGGGAGGATAAGATCCTATCTGGTGCCATATACCTATCTGGTACCGTATAAATATAAGCCTCAGCTGTATGAGCGTATGAGTAATATAGCAGTATAATCTTCATGTTACTTGCCTCTCCCAGAGAGAGTAATTAGAGCGATAGGCGGTTTGAGATGCAGGATATCCTTAGTATAAATTATAAATTAACAAAATATAAATAATAAATTATATAAAAAATTTAAATTAAATAAAAATAGCTACATAAAAATATCAATAACTTGACTCTTGTTCGGATCAATAAACCCATAATCTTTTCTGGCTAGACCTTCCACTCGGTCGAGACGACTCAAAGTTGCCCTCTCCAGTTTCAGACGGGTATTGATTTCGAGTACTTCAGCCTTTAGGCGGTTGAGTTGCTCGATATCTCTGACTAGCCTGGCCACTTGAATCGGCCGCCAGACAAGAAAAAGACCTAACAGAACAGCGATGATAACCATAGGGATAGTCCCTGTAAGCTGCCGCAGGGCAGGAGGAGATGAGATCTGCCCCATCTGCTGAGGTATCCTGTTCTGTAATCCCTTGCTGGCTAACATTTTTCAGCTACCCTGAGTTTGGCGCTCCTGGCTCGAATATTGGCCAAGATCTCTTCTTGCGTGGGCACAATGGGCTTAGGAGTCAAAATTCTGAGTCGGGGGTGATGGGCCGCTGCTTCACTCACCCTGCCTGCTGAGCTTGGCGGTTCCTTACCACTGCTTGTACCTTGAGCAAGCTGCCTAAAGCTTCTTTTAACTATCCGATCTTCCAGCGAATGGAAGGAGATGATGCATATCCTGGCTCCCTGGCTGAGAAAGTCGACCGCATCCTCAATCGCTCGATCCAGATCCTCGAGTTCTCGGTTGACCGCAATCCGCAGCGCCTGAAAGACTCTCGTGGCTGGATCGATTTTTACAGCGCCAAAGCGCGCCGGAATGGCTGATCTGACAATATCTGCAAGTTGCCCGGTTGTGGAAATAAAGTTTTTTTGTCGATAGTTTACAATTGCTTTGGCGATCCTTCGGCTCCACCTCTCCTCGCCCCACTGCCAGAAGATCTTGGCCAGCTCGGCTTCATCTGCCCGATTGACGATTGTCGCTGCGGTCAAGGGGTTATCCTGATCAAGGCGCATATCCAAAGGAGCATCTTTTTGAAAACTGAAGCCCCGCTCAGCATTTTCCAAATGGAAACTGGAAATACCAAGATCAAGGAGCAGACCGTCAATTTGCTCTATTTTAAGCTCGCTTAGAATTTTTCTGATATTTTTGAAATTGTCTCGAATCAACCGCACCCTCTCTCCAAACCGCTCAAGCCTCTCGGCACATCGCCGAAGGATGTGCTGATCCAGATCGATCCCAATCAGCCTGCCCCCAGGGGAGCTTCTCTCCAGAATCTGCTCGGCATGTCCTCCTTCCCCGATTGTGCCGTCAACGTAAACCTTCCCGTCAGTACACTGGAGATAATCAAGCACTTCCTTTAAAAGAACGGGTTGGTGAATATACATTTTTTATCTTTTTATTTATTTTTTTTATTTTTATTTATTTTATTTTATTTTATTTTATTTTATTTTTTATCTAGCTTCACATGGCCATTTTCTAAATGCCGAAACTAGTCAACTGGGCCAGATCCGGGTGATCCTTGCTTTCAAATTCAAGCCATTTGTCCCGTGCCCAGATCTCGATTTTATTCATTACCCCGACCAGAACCGCTTCCTTATCAATACCCGCTTTGGCTCTCATCTCAGGAGGGATCAGAATCCTTCCCTGCCGATCAAAGCTTACCTCCGAGGCATTTGAGAATAAAATCCTCTTTAATTCATTTAGTTTCTTATCACTTATTTCCTTATCCTTCGTATTTGGAGCATCCCTAATTTTTTGGCCAATCTGAAGCCATTCTTCGAAGGGGTAGGCTACCAGGTAATTTTTTTCATAACAGGTCAGAATGAGTTTTTCGTCCTGGTAATTTTGTCGGAGGGTGTCGCGAATTTTGGCCGGAACGCAAATTCTTCCCTTACTATCAAGGATGTGCTCGTACTTTCCTATGAACACCGACTTTTAATCTCCCACCTTATCCCACTTTGTTACACTTCTCCACAAAATACCCCTTTCAAAAGTTTTTGTCAAGGGAAAAATATGGTTCTTTTTTGGGTATAGCTATAGTTTGAAAAGATAGAACGAACTTCATTAGTGGTAAATTTATCAAACAATTATTAACACAGGCCATAAGATTCAAACGCTCTCTTGTTATTCTATGGGGTATTTAATAAATGAGAGCGAATTCAAAAGACCCACGGTGGGAGAAAGTGGTGAATTTTTAGCCAAGAATTAATTTGAGGATTAATTTATAAATTAATTTATAGATAAGGATGGGAGGTCAGAGATATGGGAGGTCAGAGATTAAGAACGAGATGTCTTGGCTCTCTTTCCTTTGATTTGAATCTACCAAAAAAATTTTTGTATTATAATATTTATTATATTATAATATTTATTATAATATTTTTATGGTAATATATTCTAATATTTAAGCCAAACTTTTACCTGCTCTTAGGATGGGCTCTGCAAGCCGCTCAGCTCCTTGTGCTCAAGTTGCCGAAGAACAAAAGAGCGGATTCCCTGGGGTGAGGGAAGTTGACGAGCCAGTTTTCCCTCCTTGATAAGGGGCAAAAGAAGCGGCTCGAGGAAAGCGCCGCGGCCGCATGAGCAGGCAACCTTTGGCTCAGGCTGGCTGCTTAGGTCTTTACCAAAAGGCGCAGGCAGTATCTGAGTCTTAAGGCAAGCAGGGCATCGAAATACTATTTTTCGGCCTGATTTCTTTCCCCGTTTGGCTATTGGCTGACCAGCGATTTCAACAATATCAAGGGCGAAATCCGACACCGGTGCATTACTTATCGCCGTTCCTACCCCGTAAGCATCAGCCACAGGGTTGAGCTCAAGGATCTTGTGTTCATCTATTCCGCCGCTGACAAATAACTTTACCTTCTGGAATCCCCGCAGGTTTAACTCCCAGCGAACTTCTTCGAGAATCTGCCGCATACTGCCGCGGCGGGATGAAGGGGTGTCCAGACGAACGGCAAACAGATTTTCCCCCATCTGCTGAGCTACCCGAATGGCTTCTACTTTCTCGTCGCAGAAGGTATCGATCAGCGCTACCCGCCTCACTTGTGGATCAATCGTTCGATGAAAGGCAAGGCAGGCCTCGACCGTATCGCCAATCATCAGAATAAGTGCATGAGGCATGGTTCCGATCGGCTGTTCATGGATCAGCTCAGCGCTCTTGACTACCGCTACCCCATCACAGCCGCCGATAAAGGCGCTTCTCTCAATCATGGGAGCAATGGCCGGGTGCATTCTTCGGGCCCCGAAACTGGCTACTATTCGCTCTCCGGCTGCCTTGCGGCAGCGAGATGCCTTAGTGGCTATTCCAGAGGCCTGACATAGGAGCCCGAGCAGAGAGGTTTCATATTTTAAAAAGTCAAGATATTGCCCTTCAATGACCAGAACCGGCTGCTCAACCTCAAACAGCGTCCCTTCGGGCATGGCCCAGACATTGACCGCAAGGCCCTCCAGCAGGCGGGCAACTTCTTCTATACCGGCCACCACCCCCCAATTCCACCCCGGGGGGGCGTCCTTCATGGTTACCTCAGCTACGACCCGCTGATTGATTCCCTCATGCCGCAGAATCTCCTCCGTGCGCTGAAAATAAACATCCGTAACTACAGCAGACTTAATCTCATCTTCTGTGGCTATATGAAACAACCTTATATGCTCCTTAAACCTTATTGGATTGCCTACGAATCCCCATTCGGATTCTTCAAAGCAACCTCCAGGATATCTTTCATACTCTCAGCATAGATAAAATGAATATTCTGTCGCACATGCTTGGGGATCTCCTGAATATCTTTCTTGTTTCGTGCAGGGACGATAATATTTGTAATCCCCATGCGTTTGGCAGCAAGGACCTTTTGCTTTAGCCCGCCTACCGGCAGGACATGGCCGCGCAGGGTAATTTCGCCGGTCATAGCCACATCCTTGCGGACCGGCCTATTGGTAAAGAGTGAAACCAAGGAAGTAGCCATAGTTACTCCAGCCGATGGGCCATCTTTGGGAATGGCCCCTGCCGGAATATGAATATGGATATCTTTTTCAGCATGATTTTCCTTGATACCAAGATGCTCAGCCTCAGAGCGGGCAAAGCTTAAGGCCGCCTGAGCTGATTCTTTCATGATCTCTCCCAGGTGCCCGGTCAGGATCAGGGCTCCTTTTCCCTTCATAGTAGTGGCCTCAATATGGATGATATCTCCCCCGGCCTCGGTCCAGGCCAATCCAGTAGCTACGCCCACCTCGTCTGATTTATATTCTAGCTCTCTCTGGTAAGCGGGAACACCGAGGTATTGGTGGAGATTTCGGGGAAAGACATGCACCTTGCGGGTTGAGCCTTCAGCTTTGCGCTTGGCACATTTGCGGCAGATAGTAGCGATTTCCCGCTCCAGATTTCGCAATCCTGCCTCCCTAGTGTATTCATTAATGATTTTCAACACCGCCTGATCCGAGATGACCAAATCCTTATCGGTAATTCCATTTTCCTCCAACTGCTTGGGGATCAGATACTTTTTGGCAATTTTCAGTTTTTCCATATCGGTATAGCCTGGCAGATGGATGATCTCCATTCGGTCACGGAAGGCTGGCAGAATCGGATCAAGGAGGTTGGCTGTAGCGATAAACATAACATTGCTCAAATCAAAGGGCAGCCCCAGGTAATGGTCAGTGAAGGCTGAATTTTGCTCAGGGTCCAGGACCTCCAACAAGGCTGCCGAAGGATCTCCTCGAAAATCAGCTCCTATTTTGTCCACCTCATCCATCATAAAAACCGGATTATTGGAGCCCGCCTGCCTGATTCCCTGAATGATCCGACCAGGCAGAGAGCCGATATAGGTCCGGCGATGTCCCCTGATTTCCGCTTCATCCCGAACCCCTCCAAGGGAGATACGCACAAATTTCCTCCCCAAGGCCCGAGCAATGGATTTCCCGAGAGAGGTTTTCCCAACTCCTGGTGGGCCAACAAAGCAGAGGATTGGCCCTTTCATTTTATTTTTCTTGAGCTTTCTGACGCTAAGATATTCTAAAATTCTTTCCTTGACCTTCTCCAGGTCGTAGTGATCCTCATCTAGCACCCGTGATGCCTGGGCAATGTCCAAATTATCCTCGGTTGAAATGTTCCACGGGATCTCGATCAGCCATTCCAGATAGGAGCGGACCATACCAGATTCTGCGGCTTCAGGGTGCATTTTGGCCAGACGGGACAATTGCTTCTCAGCTTCATTTCTGGCCTCCTCAGGGAGATTGGCCTTTTCTATCTTGGCCTTTAACTCATTGATTTCCTCAGTGCGCTCATCCACCTGGCCTAACTCATGCTGAATGGCTTTCAGTTGCTGACGAAGATAATATTCCCGATGGTCTTTGTCCATCTCCTCTTTCGCCTGAGACTGAATCTTCTTTTGCATAGCCAGCACTTCCAACTCCTTGGACAGAAGCTCATTGACCCTTTTCAGCCGCTGGACAGGATCAATGATCTCAAGGACACTCTGGGTTTCTTCGGTTTTCAGAACCAGATTGGATACGATCAGATCTGCCAGTTTGCCAGGGTCATCAATATTGTTGGCGATGACCACCACATCCGGCAAAATGGCCTTCCCAAGCGAGAGGCTTTTTTCCATTTGCGACTTGACATTCCGCATCAGGGCTTCAACCTCTAGGGTATGCTCGATATTCTCCTTTTCGATAATCTTTTTTATTTTCGCGATGAAACAGTTTTTCTCTTCCTTATATTTTTTCAACTCAGCCCGAATCAGCCCATGAACCAGGATTTTCAACCTTCCGTCAGGAAGTTTCAAAAGTTTCATAATGTTGCCGACCGTCCCGAAACGAAAGATTTCATCAGGGCTGGGATCTTCAGTCTTTGAGTCCTTCTGAGCCACGAGAAAAATCTTGCGGTCGTATTCGGCCACCGCCTGCTCGACAGCTCTGATCGATTTTTCTCTCCCGACGAATAAAGGCAAAATCATGTAGGGGTAGACGACAATATCTCGAACCGGCAGAAGCGGCAAGCAGCATGGAATATTATCCAAAAGAGCATTCTTTTTGCTTTCACCCTCAGCCACAGCGTATCCTCCTTACGTGGATTTCTCAAAACCCCTCGATTAACAGGTAACTCTGATGTAATGCCTGCTGAAATATACCGTTATCTGACTGATATTGGATTTGGATGATGTTGATGAAATAGCGGTCCGGGTGAGCTTAACTCTCAGCTCATAATTGTTATCGGCACAACTATTCCTTCTCCCCATGTCAGAATAAGCAGCAACTTTGCTTTTCGCGGTTTTGGTTGACCGCGGACTGCCAAGCCAAGCAACTCTTATCTAACCCTGAAAGAGAGCTATAGAAGCAGCTCTCTTTCAGCATCGAACCTGTTACCTCAACCTGCTTATTTGTAAGCACATGCAGGATCAAGAGCTTTCAATGGAGATAATTTCCCGCCTTGAGGAAGCCGGCGATCCTATTTTTTCAGCGATTAAAGCAGTCAACTCTGGGCTTGCCAGATACTGAGCGAATTCTCTTCCTAGATCCGGACATTTTAAGGCAAATTCAACCGTAGCTTGGAGAAAACCTAGTTTATTGCCAGCATCATAGCGCTTCCCTTTGAACTCACAGGCATAGATAGCCTGCCGTTTGCTTAACTCCCGCAAGCCGTTAGTAAGTTGAATTTCACCGGTTTTATCAGTCCCTATTTTTTCCAGCACATCGAATATCTCAGGCGTTAAAATGTATCGGCCAATAATAGCTAGATCCGAAGGAGCCTCATCAGGTGAAGGTTTTTCAACCAGGTCTAAGACCTGATAAACATTATTTTCAAGATGCCTCGGTTTGATAACGCCATACTGCGAGATATCATCATGCACTCTTTGGACGGCAATGACCGAGCATTTGTATCGCTCGTATACTTCGATCAACTGCTTGAGACATGGTACTTCAGCATCAATGATATCATCTCCAAGCAGAACGGCAAAGGCCTGATTTCCCACAAGATTTCTCGGTACCAGTATAGCATGGCCCAGGCCGAGAGGCTCTTTTTGCCGAATGTAGGAAATCTTGGCCATGTTAGATATCATTTGCATCTGCTCTAAAATTTCGGCCTTGCCTCTTTTTCGCAACTCATATTCCAGCTCGAAGGAAATATCGAAGAAATCCTCAATCGCCCGCTTCCCGCGACCGGTAACAATGGTAATATCTTCGATACCAGAAGCAACTGCCTCCTCAACTACGTATTGAATCATCGGCTTATCAACTAGGGGTAGCATTTCTTTTGGGGATGATTTCGTGGCGGGAAGAAACCTAGTTCCAAGACCTGCAGCAGGGAAAATCGCCTTTTTGATATTTGAGCGCTCATTCATTCGGAATGCTCCTTTTTCAGAGTTTCAAATACAAAAAATGAAATGTGGCCTGCCCTACACAGTTTAGATTTAGATATATTATAGATAAGGCGTTAAAAAGTCAAGGTACAATATTTTGATCCGGCAATTCAGAAGGTAGACAAAGTAAGAATCAGGCTTTTTTATAAAGCACACCTATCTTTCGATAGTTAGACTCAAAGTTTTCGAGTCTAAATTCAGGGGAAAAGCTCATCTTCCCCCCCTGCGTGGAGACCTGTGGGCACCGGCATCTTGCCGGTGCCATCCGCCCACGCGCGTGGAGACCTGAGGCGAGTTTTCCGATGAGGGCGATATTGTTGCGCCATCCGCCCACGCGCGTGGAGACCTGTCTATCAAGGCCATTGTCCATTTGGGCAGAATCACCATCCGCCCACGCGCGTGGAGACCTGTCGGGCACAGGCGAAACGCTTGCGCTACCGGAGTAATGAGACAATGCCGGCTGGAAGCCGGCTCTACCGGGTTCTCCCCCCACGCGGATGGACAATCCGACAAATGACAAGTTCTCCCCCCACACGGGTGGACAATTTGGTATTGACAGGACAGGATGCTTAAAGTAACATTAGGACAGATAAAGCTAGGAGGTGGCCTAACTGGCTGAAAAACTTTTGACACTGCAAGATGTGGCGGAACGGCTGGCCGTTGCCCCCAAAACCATTCGGGATTGGCTGAGGGAAGGGAAGTTGAAAGGGTTGAAGGTCGGCAAGTTATGGCGGGTTAGGGAGCAAGCCCTTTAGGCCTTTTTAGCTGAAGCGGAAAAGGCTACAGTAACGAAGTTGGATAAATTTCTAAGGGGCGATAAGAGCGAAAATTGAAAAGGGAATTATTATGGCAGATTTAGCCACGATAGCAAAAGTAGCCAAAAGGGTGTCGATGGAAGATATCTATATTGCCATTGATGCCCTAAAGGATCAGCAGATGGCTGATTTCAGGCATCTAAGCGAGAGGATTGATTCTTTAGGAAGTCAACTGAACCAGCGAATCGATAACTTGCATCAGAAGATTGATACTGAGATCGGGCAGGTAAACCAACGAATCGATAACTTGCATCAGAATATTAATACTGAGATCGGGCAGGTAAACCAGCGAATCGATAACTTGCATCAGAAGATTGATACTGAGATCGGGCAGGTAAGGCAGGAGATGGGACAATTCAGGCAGGAAATCTCTTCGCGCCTAGACAATATTACTCAGTTGCTTGTACAGATACTTCAAAAGTCTATCCAGTAGACGTACGGGAAGTCTATACCTGCTCCATAGGACAGCGCTCAAACCGGCGTCTATCCCGTAGAACTAAGGGAAGTCTTCCAATATCATGATCAGGCCGTCTGGCTGCTCTCCCATGCGTCTGTCTGATTCCCCATGCGTCTATCTGATATTGTTATATTTTTACCTCAATCTTTTCTCGATCTAACCTGCTGGTAAAAATTAGCAATTCAATGATAAAAATAGGATTATCAAAAAATTTTTAGGCATATTGTGAATCTTTTTTCTTATAAGTGGTAAAAAATTTCATACCTTTTAGCCTGAAAATCCCCAAAATGAGCTTTAGCGTTTTTCAAAATTATTTTTGCTTTTCATCCCTTATTATATGATTTTAATGAATTAATGATTTTAAATTCAATCTCTGATGACGAAAAAATAAATCTAAAAAACTTATGGCATAAGAATTGCTTTTATTTTTATTGCTTTTATTTTTTATACTATTTCTAAATAAATTCAATCTCTGCTGGATAAACTATCTCTATCTCTGCTGGATACTCTCAGTCAAACTCTGATAGCACTGCATTCCACTTCTTGATTTGTGATGTGATAAGGACAATCACCATATAATGAAGATCTGGAAACACATAACCAAGATACCGAGATAACCCAAGATACCGAGATAACATGGATAGGGGATGAGACGATCGCAAGTTCTCCAGAAATTGAAAATCTTTTCTCAGCTCTTGCGGATATTAATGGTGGCTCTGATCTGTATCTTAGACCTCATGGACGCGCCGGAATACACGCGCTGTACTCATATTGGGGTTTGTGAATTCCTGGAAGTGTACGCAGATTTAACCGAAACGCGCAAATTGGAAAATCTCATTGAGACCATAAAACATCTTCCCTGCCAGATTCTTTCTACTAGACAAGATATGGCTAGACAATTCTCAAACTTTCTCAACTGGCTAAAAAGCATCTTTGATCAAAATTTCATCCAAAGTTTCTTATGGCCCAAGACCATGCTTCCGATCTTAGACCGCTGTGTCAGTCCGCTCTGCAATCAACTATGTTATCCTACGTTCGGCTCCAGCAGTAAGATCATCCTCAGGGAAAAAGAAAAAAATTATTCTTATTTTTTAAATAATAAAAAAGATCTTCCTTCATCTGCCCTTCAGATTATAACTGTCTCGATCATCAAATCCTGATAATCATCAATTACGTTTTTGAAAAATTAGAGGCCATCCGAAAACTTCCCCCAAAGTAAGCAGCCTCGTTCGCCAGGCCTAGATAGACTCTTGGAACTGTAGGCTCTTATTTTAGGATAGCCTCTTGCCAAAAACATTAACCATCTTAACATAGTTACCTGATGGGGTTATACAGTCTGTGAAATAATATTAATCAACATGATCAAGCCCCGATAATTAATAATCAAGATAATTAAATAATTAGATAAGATGAGGCAACACAATCGAGATGAGAAAGGTGAGTAAAATGAAATTCTTCCCCAAACAGCTCCTTCAGTTGATTTCCACCATTATCCTCATGGCTGGCGCTCTGGCTGGTATTTCGACTGGCTTGCTGCCAAAGCAAGCACAAGCGCAAATTTACCCTCTGATAGGCAATTGGGCGGGCGCATCAAACTTTCTGGCACCATTCCAAAACTATGGCTATGGATGGCTGCTGGGTGGATCTCCATTCATCAACCCGTATGCAGGATGGGGGGGAATAGCCTCTTTGGCAGCAGCTCCAGTTTTTCTTACTGCCCTGTCGTCTGGCTGGTCAGGCGGCTATTACGGCAGCAACCCAATGGTGCCTTTCTCTTATGGGAGTGGACTTCAAACTCTCATGGAGGTATTAAACACCTATGCCTATCTCCAATATGCCATCCAATTCTACGAGATAGCCAGAAATGTCCCGCTCCTCTATCTCAGGGATATCCAAGCCGATCATATTGGGGCGATGATGTATAGTTACGCTGACAGTCTGGGGGTGTCGCCGCAAGAGGCTGTAGTCTATTTTATTAGGGAAAATTATTTCCCTCAGCTTCAATAAATAAAATCAAGCTCTTAACACAGGATGGGTATAGGCAACACATGAATTAGAAAGGAGGGAAACAGAGCTTATATTATATACCACATAAAATTGGCAGGATAAATTTATTCTTCATATTAACCTCTTATCTGGTGGTTATTTGCTTTTATTTTATTATCCCTATTGTTTCTATAATAACGATAAAAGGTTCAAGGAGAAATGATCATGCGTAAGACAAGGCTTTTCTTTGGATTGCTTTTATGTCTGGCTGTAAGTTTTATCATCACCTCATCAGCAATCGCTCAGTACTGGCAAGCTATGCCCCCGTACAATGTCTTGTGGCCTCTGTGGACTCAAGCGCTATCCCCAATAGACCCCCTCACCGGCCAGCCTACGCCCCTGGTGAGCTCGCTTACCAGCTCAACGGTTCTTCCAGTACAGCCTGCTTTTGTTTGGGATATCGAGGACGTTCATCCCTGGTTTCTCTACAATGCTCCGGCGATCCTGGGTGGTAACCTTTATTATTTCGATCCCCTGACTGGCTTCAACACCTTCCCACCTCCAGATCATATTTTGCCAGGCGGAATTATTGTTCCTCATGCGCTGCCCTTAGGCTATGAATTTTTGATTCCACCATTTACACATGTTGATCTGCTGACCCTAATCGCCAACAATGCCTATGTGGCTGCCTTTGGATCGTATCCTGGTGCTGTGCCCTATTTTAGTCTGCTGACTCCAGAGGTTCTGTGGGGAGTACCTCCATTCCCTGTTTTCTAATCTCAAGCTATGGAAAGCTTAGTCCAGCAAGCCATAGATAAGATTCATTATCCTAGACATAGCGCCCAAGTCTTTGGATAATTACAGGAATATATGGAGGTACCCTGAAATTCGATAGGTAAGTGCTCGTTGCCTTTTACCCATTCTGTTTATTCTTATCGGTATACTCACCGGTAAATAGGCCGAAGGGAAGATCGGAACATTTTCCCCCTGCTCGATGACCGGCCTTCCCTTCGGCTTTTTAAGCATGATTTTTTGAAATTTTTCTAAGATCCTTTCCCTATCTTTTATGAGAGACTCTCATACCTCTCTTTTATATTTTTTTCACTACCGACACTTTTTTATCGTCATGCCCGCGAAAGTGATAATCCATGTATAATTGCAGCAACCCTCTGGATTTCCGCCCACGCGAGAATGACATGAAATGCCTGCACTTTCAGTGCGTATACAAAACCGGAAGATAAAATGTATCCGGTAGCAAGATATTTTTATTGTCTATTCCAAAATTTTCTGATTTAATAACTTATTCTGATCACTGAAAAATCACAAGGTCGATCACAAAAAATAGGCGAGTCTTTAACCTCTCCGTTACGGCCCTTATGAGACTAATTGTTTCTTTATGAAAATGAACCACTCTGACTAATTGGAGGATAAGAACTCATGCACTTTAAGGTCAACAACACCACCATATTTTGGAAAATCGGAGATATTACCAGAGAATCAGTTGATGCCATCGTCAATGCCGCCAATTCTGGCTTGCGGGGAGGAGGAGGGGTAGATGGGGCCATTCATCGGGCTGGTGGGCCGAAAATCATGGAAGAATGCCGCAAGATCGGTGGATGCCCTGCTGGTGAGGCGGTCATCACTACCGGAGGGGATCTCCCTGCCCGATATGTCATTCATACCGTAGGACCGATCTATGTTACCGGCAAGAGGGGAGAGCCTGAGATTCTGCGCAATGCCTATCTGAACAGTCTTCGGCTGGCTGCTAAGCATAACCTCAGAACCATTGCTTTTCCCTCGATCAGCACCGGCGTCTATGGCTATCCGATCGAAAAAGCATCGAGAATTGCTATCAGCACCTGCCTTGACTACCTCAAAGAACATCAGGATGACTTTGATTCGATCACCTTTGTGCTCTTCAGCCAGAGAGACTATGAGGTTTACGAGCAGGCCCTTGAGGAGTTGTGTCCTGATGAATTCGCCAAAAGAGAACAAGACCTCTGATCTGCTGACGCAGGCTGATTCACCAAAAGGCTGCTTTTTCCGCATCTTGACCGCTTTATGGAAAAAGCGCCTGGATATGGAGTCTATAACAATTAATATGGGGTTCTATAACAATAACAATAGAAGGATTCCATAAACAATAGGATTCCATAAACCTTATGCCAGAGCGAATGCTTGATTGCATTTTAAAATCAATCAGTTAACTTTCACAAAATGTGTGAGTTAA
>JAILZY010000136.1 GCA_023512255.1 bacterium
AACTTTCTTCTCTCTTTATTTTCTCTCCTCCCCTTTATATTTTCAACATTATTTTTTCAACATGGGGAACATCTGTGTTCTGCTTGAGTTACAAAAGGGTAATCGTCGCTGACAAAACTGTTATTTGCGATGAGATTTCAAGGTGGAGTTTAACTAGAGCTGAAGATGCTGAAAATAAGGGGATATAAGAGTAATGTTATGTTAAGAGTAATGTTTAGAGGTTTCAAGGGAGTAAATGTTAGAGGCTTAAGGCTTTCTCTTACTAGTTTGGTACTATCTTTGCTTCAGAAAAGTAAGTTAGGGTGAAAGAGTGGGGCGAAAGTCTGTTTATCTGTTTTGGTCGAAGAAGGAGGAAAAATTGTAGAACATGGAAAAGATCAGCATCGCTCGTCGGCGACAAGAACAGCGGGCACCCTTGTTTCCGATCAGTAACGATTATACCGACTATCTTGAGCCTGCGCCTCAAGCCTGCGCTCCCTCCACAGGACTGCCTGATAAAAATTTGCCGCTTTCACTTTTGGAATTCCTGATTGCTGAAGTCAATCAGCCTGAGAAAGGTAAGAGGAAATTTGCGGTGGAGATTAGTTCCGGGCTCGAAAGACCTGTGAAGATGGCCGTCTTGATTCAGCCATTAAAAGATTGGCCTCGGAGAGAATTTTTTACCGTCAAGGAGGCATCTTCTATCCTGCGGCTTTCGGAAAAGACTCTCTATCGGCAGCTGCATCAGGGCAATTTATCTGGGGTAAAGATTGGCCGTCAGTGGCGAGTTATTTTATCCCCTACTGGGTGAAAAACTGAAAGGAGAAGAGCATCTATGTACTATCAATATTGGGGAATGAAAAGGGCTCCTTTTGATAACGTGCCGGACCCTGACCTTTATTGGAGTCAAAACAGCTCGCTTGAAGATGCCGTTTCAGAGATTCTCTTTGCCATCGAGGAGGGGAATGATTGTCTGGCGGTGATGATTGGGGATATCGGGACTGGCAAGACACTAGGTTTGCGGGTTATACTCAATGAGCTGAACCCTGAAAAATATCGTATCGCTTTTATTACCAATCCAGACCTTTCGCCAGTGCAGCTAATGAGGGAAATCGTCGGTCAACTGGAGAATAAAAAAATCATCACTCGCTTCAAAGATCAGCTCATGGAAGAATTTAATGCCATTCTCTTCAACTGCGCTAATCAGGGGCAGAAGGTGGTTATCTTTATTGACGAGGCTAACGTCATGTCCACCGAACAGTTGAATCAGATACGGCTTATGACTAACTTGCAGGATGATAGGCAAAATATGGTCATTTTTGTTTTGGCGGGCCAGAAGGAGCTGGGAAAGAAGCTTGAGTCCAAAAATTTGGAAAATCTCTACCAACGGATCGGCGTATATTGCCGCATTCGAGGGCTGGAAGGTCCAGAGGAAGTTCAAAACTATCTGACCCATCGTCTTCAGGTTTGCGGAGGATCACCAGCCATATTTACCCAACAGGCCTATGCCGCCATCTGGGAGCATTCCCAGGGGGTCCCTCGGCTGATCAATAAGATTGCCAAACTTTGCCTGAAAGCGGGAGAAACTAATCAGGTCAGGCAGATCGGAGCCGAAATGGTCGATGCGGTCGCTTCTATGTTCGAGCGGGAGAAAAGCTCCTCACAAGGCTCATCTCTCCTTATGTCTGAGGAGGATGCCGAAAGCTGCTCAAAAGTGGTGGACCAGCCTTTGCCTACGATGACTGATTTGGCCGAAGGCAGGGAGCAACAGGCTGCCACCCCGGGCTCTGCCTCCTGTGTCCATCCCTCAGCTCAGCCCCAGTCATCCTCTCCTGAATCCGCAGCACTCTATCCGAATCTTGATCCTGAGATGATGAGCCTGATCCAGGCTCTCCCTTCTCATATCCGCAGCCAGCTCAAGGTAATGGAGGATAAGCAGTTGAATAGTCTTGCCGGCAAGATGGCTATTCAGTGCATCCAGGAGAGATTTCCGAAAAATTCAACCGAAGATCCGGTGGTGGTCTGGGATAGCATCAAGAGTCGCATTTATTCGGCGCTAAAATCCCTTCAAGAGCCTAATAGATATTGTTTGGCTTAAGAATCTGCGTACACGGTCTATTAGTGATTTCCTCGCAAAGTGCATAATACAAGTGGGCAGCGGATCAATTACGCTATCAATTGTAGCGTGCTGCGGACCTTAGGTCTGCCCAAATTGCGCACTTTGTTAGCGAAAAGACCTCTAAGCTCTGGATATATAGCGTACCTCTCGGGTGTCAATTTTGATCCGCTCACCCTCTTTCATATAACTTGGCACCTGAATTGTCAACCCTGTCTCTGTCCTGGCTGTTTTGCTCTGGGCCTGGGCTGTTGCTCCCTTGATCACTGGTTCGCATTCAACAATAGTTTGTTCAACGACCTGAGGAAGATCAACATTGACCACACTCCCCTTGTAAATATGCAGGATAACATCCAGCCCATCCATCAGGAGCAGCTTACGATCGCCGATAATTTCTTCTGACAAGCTCACTTGATCATAGGTTTCTTTATCCATGAAGACAAAATCTCTTCCGTCAGCATACAGAAATTGGCCGCTTCGGCGTTCAAAATCAGGCTGCTCAACCTTGTCCCCTCCCCGGAAGGACTTGTCAAATACCTGCCCGGTGAGCAGATTCCGACACTTGACCTTGACCAACATGTTTGCCCCGCGAGCCGAAGGGGTCTGAAAAGCCACGTCGATAACCTCAAATGGGGCGTCATCTATCTGGAAAATTTCACCTCGCTTCAGATCATTTACCACCATTACACCTGCCATTCTTATTTTATTCTCCTTTCCCTAGGGTTGCGCTTGATGTGGCACGCAAGATGCATGGATCGCGGCACTTTTTTCTTTTTTTCTCTTTTTTTGGAGTATACCTGCTATCATGATCTTCCGTCAAGAGGCTGACGGAAGCAGCCAGATTCTTCATGGTATTTAATGGTTTCCTTAAAGTGCGCAAGCTGGGCGGACACAAGGTTACCCCCTACAACACAAGGTTCCCCCCTACAATTGATTGGGTAATTGGATCTGCTCTCGCGTTTAGCGAAAAAACCATTTAGCTGATAAGCGATTTTGAAATATGTATTGCATTGCACAGGTAGGCAAAAAAATTCATAATTTCTCATCCCTATTTGTTCAAATCGCAGTTGTTCTCCCAAATTGGAGTTGTTCTCTTAAAGTCTCTATCCTGCTTATCAGCGTTTTATTGATCAGACTTGAATAAAGAATCATCCTTGAATAAAAGGCTCTTCCTTGCAGGGAGCAAGAGCTGCTATTGTTGGCATATATATTGCATAAAATTGAAATGCCCCAAACTATTAATTGTAGCCGACAGATAACCAAAAGTTATTCATATTTTTTTCTTTGCCGGTTTATTTTTCACGCTTATGGCCTATTTCATTCCAAACATGGAATTATTAGAGAATATGGCGTATAGAGTATGGCAGCTACCCAAATCTGGACTCATCAAAAACAAGGGGGGAGTCTGCTCTTTTTAAGGATCTTTGGGAAGCCAGCCTTTCTACTCATGTTCTTGCTCTTTCTGACATTTATTCCCCCGCTAATTTATCTGGCCGATCAATTGGCCGCAGCCGAGGATTTCACCGCCAGGATAGATACTCTTGAGCCTCACATCATGACCAAATCTGACGATCATCTGGTAACAGTCAGGGGAAGCGGCCTTGATCAGGTTGCGAGGGTTATTCTGACCCAGTCTTTGCCCTCCATCCGCAATGTAGGGCCTGATGAAGATGACCTGCCCAAATACTTTACCAGAGACATTAAGACTTTTGATATGCGCTTTCCTTACCTCTATGCTATTGCCAATTACTCAGATGGCAAAAGCAGTTATTCAAAGGTTCTGATCATTGATGTTAGTGATCCTAATAATCTGAAATTAAAAAAAACATTTCAATATCCGGGATTTAGTAATTCATTGCAAGATATCAAAGTATCGGATGATTACCTTCTTATTACCGATTTTGAGAAAGGTCTGTGGGTATTTGATATTTCAAATCCTCTACTGCCTAAGCAAAAAATTTTGCTCCCTGACCCTAGTGCCTATGGAATTTATGTCGGTGATTATGTTAGTGATAATGATAAGCAGGGAGTCTTGGCAGGGGATAAGAGCCGCCTGCTCTATCTCACCAACTGGAAGTCAGGGCTTAAAATCTATAAATGGTTTATTACTACAGCTCGTTTTGTTTTGTTGTCCTCATCTCCGATAATATCCCCTTATAATTTAGATGTTCAGATCCACCCATCTACCCACGAGTGTTATATCTATATAGCTAACGGCAAGTCAGCCAAAATCATTAGCCAATCTTCAGGTGCAGTCATAAATTCTATTGATGTAAACCGCCTGCTTGGTCAAAATGACTCTTCCTATCCCCCCAATATCGTGGATGTAAAGATAAAGGACAGCCGCTATGCCTATATTGTTGACAGCAGCTTTGGTCTGTATGTGATAGATGTAAACATCCCTGAGCAGCCGGCAATCGTAGGCCGACTTCCTCTGCCATCTGGCAGGAAATCAATCACTTTCTGGGAAAATCTGGCTCTAGTCGCTGCCGGATCCTCAGGGATAGATCTGATTGATATCTCTAAACCATCAAATCCTGTGTTGCGCCATAATGTCTCTACACAGGGAAATGCGAATTTCATAAAGGTTGAGGATGGGAAGGAAGCTTATGCCTTAATCGCCAATGGAAACAATGGGCTGGCCTTATTGAGTCTTCAGTTGCTTCTTCCCAAGGCTTCGGGAGGGCATTTGTTTATGGAAGGAGATATTTGGGACATAACCATAGCCGCGGATTATGCCTATATATCAGCAGGGGAGAAGGGTCTGAAAGTTATCAACTTGAAAGATCCCTGGCTCCCTCGCCTTGAGTACTCGCTAGATAAAGCGAACACTGGATGGGACCAGGTTAAGGTTTCAAAATGTTGCGTTCAGAAAAACAATCTTTATCTGGCCAACGGGAGCAATCTTTGCCTGTTTAGTCTTTCCCCTGACTACAGCCTTGCCTCGCTAAGGGAAACCATTCGTAGGGACGATGCGATCCAATCCTTAAGCCTTCAGGGTGATTATCTCTATCTTCTGAGCTTAGTCAAAGGCCTTCAGATTTTTCAGATCACCCCCTGCCTTAGTCGCTCTCCCAGTGGAGCGGTGAGAGTAGGATCAATGCCTCAGGAGGTCACGGTACAGGGTAATTTGGCCTATGTTGCTGGTGGAAGTGAAGGATTGTGGATTATTGATGTTACTAATCCAGCCAAACCTCAAAAAATCTCTCAAAAATCATTCTCTCCTGCACTTGTTCTGGATGTTGAGGTAAAAGGCGATTATGCTTATCTTGTTAATGGAAGCTATGGGATAAGTGTGGTTAAGGTAGCTGAAAAAAATAATCTGGTAATAATAGGCTCCTTGGTAGAAGAATTCCAGTATGATTACTTACAAGATTGTGCCATAGGGGGAGATTTCCTTTATGCAGCTGGACAATCTAACGGCATATGGGTCATGGATATCTCAAGGCCTTCATCTCCCGTGGTCTTATACAATATCGCAGTTATGAATGGAGCTAATTTTATTTTTGTCGATCAAAACTATATTTATGCTGCCAATAAATTCGGTGGGTTTGATATTTATTTAGTTCCAAAAGCGCTACCCATTGAGCGCCCTTGCCAAGCAGCAGAGGGTAGCTTCCAGGATCCGAACTGCCTCCGGTTTCGACTCCCCTTGTCTGATCTGCCGGCTGGTTGGTATGATTTGATCTTCCTAGATGTTGAGGGGAAGATAATTAGAAAGTATCAAGCTCTGCAGTTTGAGGAGCAGGCATATGTTGAACTGAGGGCCGGGTTAAACCTTTTCGGATATCCAGGAAAGGTTCCAGATGAAAACAGCACCTCATGGCAACTGTTGAATTCTTTCGCCGGAGCAGCCTATTCTCTCTGGCAGGAGAGCTCGCGGCAGGTCTCTTACTGGCTACCCCATAATTCATCAAGTGGCGATATGTTTGAGATTAGGGATGGGCAGGCCTATTTACTCTATGCCCGGGAGGATAGCCCACCAGTATCTTTGAGCGCGGACTATTTTTATCCATTTGAAGCTGCCTTGTCTCGAATCGGAAGCAAACTGACTGAGGGCGTTAATTGGATCTCCTTTCCTATTGAAGAGCAGCCCACTGAAGATAAAGAGGCTTTCTCTTTTAGAGTCTTCGATCAGTTTAGCGGATTTGCTGCTGACGGCCATAAGCTAGTTGGGATAGATAGGCTAAATACTTGGTCAGGGAAATGGGAGTCTGCTTACGGATTTTATAACCGATGCAGTGGCCGTAATTTCCCTATCCGCCGGGCCGAAGGATATCGGGTATTCAGGTATTGAATCAAACCTTAATTATAATCTCGTCTTATAATCTCGCTACCAGGCATATTTAAGTCAGGAAAATACGGACGCCATCCTTTGGGAACTTCTCGTTTTAGTATCTGCTATATAAAATCAAAAATTATTGACACATTTAAGATCATGTAATAATATAATATAAGTAATAATATTAATATAATCGCTAATATGGGATAGATGACACAAGAATTTTGTAACAAAAAATATACGAGAAACGTTAAAAGTTGTTCCTATATCTCTACTATTTTACCCTCTCTGATCATTTTACCCCATATGCTTACGCATTGTGTCATTTATCACATATGAGAAATATAATATACATTTAATTTATTTATAATAATATATTCTTTAATAATAATAATATAATATTTTCGCTCTTATATATCAGACACCATAAACCTTATATCAGAACAACCATAGACCCTCGGAGGGGCTTAGCTTTTATTAGGGTTATGTCTCTCAATGGTAGCTAATAAATAAGAGCGAATATTTTTTATACAAACTATGCTTTTGCACTTTTTCTCCAAGGCCTTGATTTTACTGGATTTGCTATTAGAGGTAACTTTCTTAAGGATG
>JAILZY010000171.1 GCA_023512255.1 bacterium
CCCTAATAAGAGCTAAGCCCCTTCGAGGGTTTATGGTTGTTCTGATATAGGGTTTATGGTGTCTGATATATAAGAGCAAAGAGAATTTACCTGCCTGGCGGCTTAAGAGGTTCTTTCGCTAAGTGGTTTTCTCGTCAAGGGCGAGAGCAGATCAAAGACCATATCCAATTACCCAATCTAGGGTTAAATTTAGGGTAGGGTAATTACCCAGCTAGTAATTACTCAGTTAGAGTATATTATAACTATCTGGATATTATACTTGTCTGGTGTCGTGATCTTGCCTCACTGCATCGAAAAATTCCCTTAAAAATCGCTTCGGGATCAAGGGAGGGGTTGGAACTAATAGTTCCGATATTCTATCAAACAGTTCCGATATTCTATAAAGAACTTTTAGTTCATATTTGGGCTTTTGGCCTCCCTAAAGATTCTAGTAGCTGATCCGGCCCTCTTGAGGGCCGATCATCTGTTTTTGAGAACCTGGTAGAAGAAAATATCGGAATTTAAAATTCCGATAATTAACTACCAGTATCAGCTTATACCTTATATATTCAATTATATTTAATAGTATATTTAATAGTTATGATGATGGCATATTAATTGCTTCTTTTAACTCTGATTTTCTTTGGATGAAGATAATATCCAGGGGCTAATTCACCCGAAATATCCGCTTGTAAGATGGGAAGATAAAGAATAAAATAATAAAATTAAGGAGACCGAGACATGAGACCGAAGAAGACAGGCCGGCAGATTACCATTAACAGGAATCGTTACCGCAACAGGAATCATTACCGCCGCAGATTGGAATGAAAATGAATGAAAATGACGATATTAGCGCAGCTATGATGGCCACTTCGGGTGAAGAAGAATACCTAGTTGTAACACTACCCCAAGGGATGAGGAATTACTTAAGTTTATTCATAAAAAGGTGAAAGCGACTGGGATGATTCTTGAGGATAACGGGGATGATAGAGGCAAGATTATTTCGATAAAGAGTTACCAAGTTGTTGACGATTAATCATCAAAGAAGGAGGCAAACAGATGTTCCCCATGTTTAAATTAGGAGGAGGAGATAAGCCGCAGGGTAAGGGTATTGAGGTAAAAGACAATAG
>JAILZY010000028.1 GCA_023512255.1 bacterium
TACTATTGTCTTTTACCTCAATACCCTTACCCTGCGGCTTATCTCCTCCTCCTAATTTAAACATGGGGAACATCTGGCCAACCAAAACCTAACTTGAACGAGTATATGAGTTATGAGATAATTATACTTTGTCTTTCAAGTGTGTATCTCGGAAATACATAATCATAATTAAGTTCCTGTTCTTTTTCTTCTGATTCGGGTACTGCAAGAAAATATACTTCTTTTGATTCAAGCTGCCAGAAGGGAGTAAAATAGATATTTGTACTAATATTTACTTGAGTAGCCTTTAACATAATTGTTTCCCTCTTCCAGCTAATATTATTATATCTGATAGATAACTTTAGATTTTAGTTTTAATTTTAATTATACATTTTATTTAAGTTAATATCAAGAGTTAAACTCTCTTTGTACTAATCGGATAATTTCTGATAAAACATCGATAATTTGTTGAAAAAGATAAAATAGCCTAAAAATGGATAAAAAAATACAGCAAAATCGCCTACGACTTTATCTGATCGACGGCAATTCCTATATCTACCGAGCCTACTACGCTATGCCCCATCTTTCCACTTCCCAAGGGGTTCCTACCAACGCGGTGTTCGGCTTTACCAACATGCTGCTTCGGGTACTCAGGGAAGATCAGCCGGACTTTCTAGCCATAGCCTTTGATGCCAAAGGAGCGACCTTCCGACATGAGTCTTTTGCTGACTATAAAAGCAACCGACCCAAGATGCCGGATGAGCTCCTGGTTCAACTTCCAGCTATCAGAAAGATTGTCTCTCTGCTGCGCATCTGCACCCTAGAGGTGCCGGGCTATGAGGCTGACGATGTTATCGGCACTATAGCTGAGAGAGTAAGTGATAGATTCGATGTGTTCATTATCACTGGCGACAAGGATGCCTTCCAACTTGTTGGGCCTCATGTTCAGGTTATTAGGGAGCAGAGGCAGAAGGAGCGGACTATCTATAACCAGGAAAAGGTACGGGAGCGCTATGGAGTCGGACCTGAGCAAATGGTAGATTTTCTGGCCTTGTGTGGGGATAAGATCGACAATATCCCTGGAGTGCCAGGGATAGGAGAAAAAACTGCCCGGGATCTTCTTCTGGAATTTGGCAGCCTGGATGATATTTTGGCCAGAGCCTCGGAAATCAAAAAGCCAAGGGTGCGTGAAAAAATTATCGAATACAAGGAGCAGGCTGAGCAAAGCAGATTTTTGGCTACTATTCACCGTGATGTGCCGATAGTCTTTCAGGTGGATGAGTTTCGAATTCAGCCCCCAGACCGTGATGGGCTCATCCAATACTTGAGAGAACTTGAGTTTTTCTCGCTCCTCAAGCAGCTTCCCGAATCTCCACCTCAGGATCAGCCAAAGTATCCCCATGATTACCGCACCGTGCTCAGTGAGGAGATGTTCGATGAGCTGCTCGCTTATCTTCAGAAAGTTCCGGAATTTGCCCTAGATCTTGAAACCACCAGCAAAGATCCTATGCGGGCCAAGATAGTCGGCATTTCCTTCTCTTTTTTAGCCCATCTGGCTTACTACATTCCTATTGCTCATCGCTACCTCTCCTGCCCACAGCAACTGCCCCTTGATTATGTACTCGAGCGACTTCGGCCAATCTTGGAGAATGAGAAAATCGGCAAGATAGGCCAGAACATCAAGTATGACTATCTGGTTTTATATCGCTATGGCATTGAGCTGCGGGGAATTTCCTTCGATACTATGATCGCCTCCTGGCTGCTCAACCCAGGCCGTACCCAGCACAACCTGGAAGTGATCGCCCTTGAATATCTCAACTATCAAATGCTGACCTATAAACAACTGGTGGGCACAGGAAAGAACGGAATGACCTTCGATCAGGTGGATATCCCGCAAGCGAGCTTCTACTCCTGCGAGGATGCGGATATCACCTTTCAGTTGACCAATATCCTACGACCTAAAATTGAACAGGAGGGGCTTTCCTCCCTTTTTTCTACAATTGAGCTTCCATTGGTCAAAATTTTGGCACATATGGAGCGGGAAGGGGTAAAGATTGACCCGGAGAGCCTGTCCCTTATGTCGCGCGAGCTTGAAGGCAGATTGCAGGAGTTAACTAGGCAAATTCACCTCTTAGCTGGCGAGCCCTTCAACCTCGACTCTCCTAAACAACTGGGGTATATCCTGTTTGACAAACTCCATCTGCCAGTCAAAAAGCGAACCAAAAACGGCCCTTCCACCGATGTGGACGTACTCACAGAACTTGCTCAGAAACACTATGATCTGCCTCTCCTCATGCTCGAGTACCGCCAGTTGAAAAAACTAAAATCCACCTATGTCGATGCCTTGCCCTGCCTGATTAACCCTGAGACTGGACGGATTCATACCTCCTTTAACCAGACAGCTACCGCTACTGGCAGGCTAAGCAGCAGTGAACCCAATCTGCAAAATATTCCGATCCGCACCGAATTGGGCAAACGGATCCGTGAGGCATTTGTGCCGGAAAAGGGATACCTTCTGCTTAGTGCTGATTATTCGCAGGTGGAGCTTCGGATTTTGGCTCATTTGTCTCAGGATCCCATCCTGATTCAGGCCTTTCAGCAGGAAGAGGATATCCACACCCGCACTGCTTGCGAAATTTTCAATCTCAGTCCACAGATGATAAACGGCGAGCTGCGAAGGCGGGCTAAGGTAGTAAACTTTGGGATTATCTACGGCATGAGCCCTTTTGGCCTGGCCAAGGACCTTGGGATTAGCAGAACTACGGCCAACGAATACATCGAGCATTACTTCCTTCGCTATGCAGGCGTCAAGACCTTTCTTGATCGGACCATTCAGCAGGCCAGAGAAACTGGCTATGTTACTACCCTCTTCAACCGCAAGCGACATTTGCCCGAGCTGCACTCCTCTGACAAAAATATCCGGCAGATGGCCGAGCGTATGGCAATAAATACACCAGTGCAGGGAACAGCCGCGGATCTGGTGAAACTGGCCATGATTCGAATTTTTAACCGGCTGCTTGAGCGCTCCTCCTCTGCTCGGATGATTCTGCAGATCCATGATGAGCTGCTCTTTGAGGTTCCCGAAGGGGAGATTGAAGAAATTTCACACCTGGTCCGCGGCGAGATGGAAAAGGTGATTCATCTGAGTATTCCCCTCAAAGTCGATATTGGCCTTGGCTCATCGTGGGCCAAGGCGCATTAAAGCCGCATTAGGGGGAAAAGCCGCGACAGGGGGGATTAAGACATTGAGGAGATTAATGGATCATGAAAATTTGTCATCATTGCCGAAAGTCTGTTGAGGTGGACAGAGTGGTCAGTAGACTGGCCACCTGTCCACATTGTGAAAGCTACTTGCACTGCTGCCTAAACTGCGCTCTTTATTCCGAGCAAGCACCGAATAAGTGCCGGGAGCCGCAGAGCGAACATATTTCTGAACGGCAGGGGGCAAACTTTTGTGACTTTTTTATCTTCGCTGAGAGCTCTGATCAAGGCAGTGATAAAAAGCCAAGCCAGCTCGATGAGGTCAGACGAAAATTTGATGCCTTGTTTAAGAAAAAGCCAGAGTGAGGATTTTCTTCTCCTTTCCCCTCTCCCTTCGGAAGATTAGCATGATGACAGAGGCTGCAATTCGTAGACGCGATATTCTGCTCCTTGTGACAGAGAAAGCAAGAGCGTTTCATCGTCGGACGAAATGAACCCTGGCTATGACCTACATCTCTATGACAGGGCATGCAGGGTGATATGGTTCCAATCTTTTTCATAATTTGGATATGTCGGACGTGATCCAAGGCAATGGTTCGGCTCAGCCCCTGCTGCTGCTGGCTATGGTTGTCGATCCTGTCTATGTTATGGCACCCTGATCGGGTACAGGTTAAGGGAGCTACTGGCGTTGCTGTCTTAGCTAATTCTGCTGCTTCTGCTACTCTTGATTGCGATTGAGTGAGATTAGACTCACAATTTCCTTCCGACAAAAAAGATGGGAGCCTAATATCGAACTTCATTAGATGAGAGAAAATTGTCTCGATTTGACCTTGAAGGAACCCTACTGAGCCAGGACGAGAATGACATAGCATACAGGCAGTGGGTTGTGAATTGCTCTGGCTGTGCTTTGATTTTCTCCAGGTAGCAGCAATATTAGACGTTTCATGGCAGCGCAGACAAAACCAGGTGGTAGAAGAAATTTTCATTCCAATCAGAACCACTATGCTCATTAAGCAAAAACTTGTAGCGGCAAAGATCAGCAGTTTTCTCAGCGTTCTCATACTACGGGCATTTCCTCCATCAAGAAATAAGAGCCGCTTCACTTCTTATTTTATTCAGCTATATTTATATTCAGATTTTTCCAATCCAGTGGCTAGCCAGCTTGGGGTTAAGTATTTCCAATGAGTATCTTATTATTATCCATATCAATGGTAGCCTTAACTATGTTAAGGGGTTTTGGGGCCGGGCCGGATTTTACATTTCCATTCAGGTCATACTTTGCACCGTGACATGGGCATACAATTTCCTGGCTCTTATCGTCCCACTGAACGATGCATCCTAGGTGAGTGCAGACAGCCGAAAGAGCGAAAATGCCATCAGTTGTCCGGATAACAATGGTTGGAGTTTCTCGATAATTGATGATCTTTGATTTCCCTACGGCTATCTCGGCTGCATCGACCTCGACGATACCCGAATTCTTGGTGGATCGCTTGCTGGGGGGAATTAGATATCTGACAAGTGGATAGAGGAGCGAGCCAGCTGACACTCCCAAAATTCCTTTGGTTAAAAAATCCAAGAATATCCTTCGGGTAATTCCCAAATGGAATCTGCGCCTCTTTAATGATTCTCCTTCCGCCTTAGCTAGTTCCATAGTAGTGGTAAACTCCACGATAAAAATCTTAAGTCAAACGGTATTAAGTGGTCTTTTCGCTAAGTACAGAATCACTAATTAAAGGCCAATCTTAAGGTTTTGGCTTCGAAGAGGTTATCGTTAAGGTATATTTACTTAGCGAAAGAACCATTAAGTTAAGCTATAAAATATATTTGATTGCCCGCTGTTGTATCAATTTGTATCAATAATGAACAGGGGGCAGATTTTAAAACTCTGTCCCCTGTTTGCCAACCGGACGGACAACTCCATGGCCTGGGTGCTTAATTCTTAATTTTAAGGTTATTCCGAAAAATGCTGGGGAGCAATATCAATCCTGAAATTAAAGTCCATATCAACTTTTCGGAAAATTCCCTTAATAACGAGTTCCGGTAAGATCACATATCCCATCCCCATTTGCATCGGTAAAGTTATCATTGATTCCGTCCCTGTCTTTATCCTGCCAGCCATATCCATGGGCATAGGACATTCCCTCACCGGGTTTGCCTGGGTCACAGATTCCATCTCCATCGGCATCGGCAAAATTATCATTGGTTCCGTCTCTGTTCTGGTCGACAAATTTGAACCGATATCCGTGGATAGACAGCCGTCCGGTCAGATCATTTATCCCATCCCCATTTGCATCAATAAAATTATCATTAATTATATCTCCATCTTTATCCTGCCAACCATATCCATGAACATATGCTATTCCATTGATATCATTGATCCCATCTCCATTTTTGTCCTGAAAAAAGTCATTAAGCCCATCATTATTCTTATCGACAAATCCAAAAGTAAAACCATAGGGAGGTCCTCCAGGGGTAAGATCATTTCTCCCATCCCCATCGGCATCAGTAAAGCGGTCATTTATCCCATCGGCATTTTCATCCTGCCATCCATAACCATGAGCATAGCTCTGTCCAGTCAGGTCATTCCTTCCGTCTCCATCTGCATCCCGGAAAAGATCATTTACTCCATCGGCATCCTCATCTCGCCAGGGGAAGTGATAGCCGTCAAATCCTGTGCATATTAGCAGCCCATCAGCATCAATGCCAATTATTTGGCCCAAATCAAGATCATCTGCTAGCAGAAGTCGCAAATTTTTTCTGGCTATCTGTTTTCCATCACGATACAAAATCAAGGTATAGTCTCCTGCTGGACAGCCAAGGATTTGAAAATAGCCTTCTGAATCAGGAACTCCGTATAATCCGGTGCCCCCCAAAACCATGACCAGAGGATATTGGCTGATGACAGCTCCGGTAGTGGTTTCTCCTCCTCTTCCTGTTCCCTCTCTTCCCGTTCCCTGTCCAGCGTTTTGAGGACCTGGGCTGCCGGTAGGCGGCCCTGGGACTCCATCAGGTGGTCCGGCCACAGTTCCATCTGGTGGCCCTGCACTGCCATCGAGTGGTCCTGGAGTATCGTCAGGCGGTCCAGCATTACCACCCGAAGGAGCATTCCCTGGGCCACCGGGGGCGCCTTGCGTGCCCCCTTCGGGACCTGGGACATTATCCGGCGGACCAACTGTTCCGTCAGGCCCTGGATTTTGCGGCCCTTTTAGCCGGCTGCGGGAGTAAGAGGTGAAAAAGCCAATATCCAAGGTCCCCGAAAGCCTGATTCCAGAAACGATGGTTAGCTCTTTCGCAGCCTCCGATTCCGATTCATAGCCCGATGGGGAATCACTCCTGCACCCTGAGGCACATAAAAACAAAATAAGGGCAACTTTTGCTCCAAAGCTCATCAGCCTGCGGCAGTCCATACAACATCCTCCGACCAAACGGTGGCTAAAATGTGGCTAAATGCTAAAATGTGGCTAAGTATAGATAAGCAACATCAGAATAAACTTCACCCTGTCTGTTAATTCTACACTTTTGCGGAAAATTTCTCCATGCCTTGAAATTCTTGAAAATTATTTTTCATACCAAACCAAGTAAAATCAAAGCTTCGGAGAAAAATTGCCAAAGTATAGTTAATTTCTAATAATGTTCATTCTGATAATGTTCATTTAGTGAACCTTTACTTAATTTTCTCCTTAATAAAGCAAGAATGATACCAGTGGGCAGGGTAATAAAGCTGGAAAATAGACTAAGCAATCCTAAGGCAATCCTAAGCGAACACAATCCCTCAGTGGCCATCTTCAAAATCCCCAAAGCCGGATTGATAGCCCCAAAGCTAGATTGATAGATTGATATTAGATTATTTCGAATCTTGGAATAGACGCTAATTTTTATATAAGATGTTGATTTATATGTGATCATATAAGGCGTAATAGACTCGATTAAATAGTAAACCAATATCCAGTCAAGGTTCAATATGTTAACATCTTGATTTTGAGGTGTTCAATATTCTCTTTTTGGCTTGATTCATGTTTTAATTCTGAAAAAGATTCGCTTCAAGAATAGAAAAGTCATCTACTGACAATAAAGATCCCTAACAATAAAGATCTATAACTTAAAAGATCTATAACTTACTCCGGTAGCGTAAGCGTCTCGCCTTGTGCTTGACCAGCGAGGCGTTATCTTACCGAGAGGTTATAATTATTTATAATTTATTATGGTCGGATACTTACCGGATACTTATATGGTTATCTCGTGAGAATGAATAAACTCCTCATGACTCTGCCAAAGCCTGGCCTTTTCACGGCCTTTGAGGTGGCATTAATTTTGCACAATAATTTGCCCAAACTGCCGCCATTAATTGCCCAGAATAAGACAGCTCAAAAATTGCTCTTAAAATTAAGGAGGAGGTACCAAATGTCCCAAAAAACGTTCCTGGTTGCTGCTCTGTTTTTTACCACCATCTCACTCTGTATTCTGCTCGAAGGATGCGGCAGCGGAACTTCTTCGCCCACTACCGACTCTGGAGCTAATACACAATCAGGGGTCTCAGACTATGCGGCCTATATTTTCGGCCCGGCCTCATCCGGCCAATCGCTATTTAAGCTCTATAATCTTGCTGATACCAGCACAGAAGATGGAATTTTGATTCTGGATAGCCCAGATCAGGCCCCAGCCGGCTATGAGCCGATCGAGGGTTGCAGACTGATCCTTCCCGATGGCACCGAAGCCAGGACGGATAGTTCTGGCTGGTTTAGGTTTACCCAGATTCCCTTTAACAGATCTGAGAGGGGAATTCCCCTGATTGTTGATCCGCAGGAGTCGAACCATCCCCGCTTAGCCAAGCTGATCGTCCCACTCATTGTGCCCAGAGCAAGGAACAGTTTTGAGTTTACAAATAACGGCCAGGGGCAGGATCTTAGGCTGATTATTAAACCTGCTTCGCTGCTTTTATCCAAGGGGGCAAGATTTTTATACCGGGCCTTTTTAGTTGATGACCGCCAAGGAGCAGTATATCAGCTTCTTCCAAGTGAGGTTAGCTGGTCAGTCAGTGGTGATGGGGGAAGAGTTATTGGCAATATCGCCTCTAGCGGGCTATTCCAGGCTAGCGGCCTGGGGAAGGGGCAGGTGGTAGCCAGGGCAGTGGTCAACTCCCAACAGATGACAGCCTGGGGCGAAATAGAGATTGTCGATCGACTCCAGGTGTCTAGGATCTACGGCCAGGTTACCGACGCCTTTCAGCATCCTGTTGTCGGGGCGATTATTTTTGTGGCCGGATTTGAAAACGGGGTGATTACGAACGCTCAAGGGAGTTATCTCATCCCCAGCGTTCCCACTGGTGAGAGTCTGACCTTGACCTTCATTTATCGAGGAATCGTAATTAAGACTTTGAATGGTGTAGTGGTGGAACATGGAGAGGCCAAGGAAATCAATGTGAGTCTAGACACCTTCCAGGAAACAGGGAAAGTTTTCTCCCGTGAAGGCCGGCTTATTCTGGCGGTCGAAGGATTGCAAGGACCACTTTCAACGGATGAATTCCCCAAGACCAAAGAATATGAACTCCTTGGAGTAGCTGAGGTTGAGCCAAATCTATACCAGCAACTTAAGCAGGATGAGAGTGTGGGTTTTTGGGTCATCATCGAAGGGCTCCCGATTCTCTCTTCGACCCAAGGAGGAGAAAGTCTCCAGCCTCAGGTAAAGGTTACCTCACTCAAGATACTTTCACCCGGCGAGCAAAATTTGCCGGTTCAGACCCTGCAAGGTGAGATTTCCTGGCAGGATGATGGACAACAGGTTTATTTCAGGGGACAACCGGGTAGGGGAGTGATTTTAAATCAACTGATTCTCAATCAACTGAAGGTTTCAGGGATTGAAAAATTTCCCTTGATTTTAAAGAAATTGCAGGATTTTTCCGGCAGATGGTTTGCAGCCAAGCTAATTGGTCAGATTGATCGCTCGAGCCACAGTATTACCCTTTTTCAACTCAGCTTGGTTGAGACCTTCTTCCAACAAGAGGGAGAGATATCCTATGATCCCCAAATCTTGCCAGGAGGGGCCATTCTTATGACTGCCGGAAACAGCCAGACAGGTTTAGAAAATCCCCCTTCCTCGTTGGATCGGTCTTACCTTCTTCTCAATGTACAGGCAGTCTCGCCGCAGGTCTATAACCTCTTAGTCTCTTATGCGAATCAGGGCTTTCCCGGTGAGATTTCAGGAATCAAAATTGATGATCCGAACTATGCTCTCCCACTGATCCAGGTGTGTCGAATTCAGCTATTTTCCAAAGCAAAAGGATATCTGCTCCACAGGAGGGGAGAAATCTGGTCTGATGAGCAAGGGCAGATCCGATTCTCTCTATCCCTGCCCCTTGGGGACGATGCTGATGTATACCTCCTGGACGGGGTTTCGCAGTTTGAAAAAATTCAACTCACTCTGGAACAATTTCCAGGCAGGCGCTATCTGTGCTTTCTGTCGGGGGAGATCAGCCAGGGGGCTGAGGAAGAGGAAATTGTAGTCTCTCAGATCGAGCTTCTTGGTCCGGCTGAAGAGCAGTCGGGGACCGGATCAGGGCTTCAAGGTGATGGAATTGCCTATTATAAACTTGAGAGCAGCTTGCCCATTGGTGGCAGGTATCTGTACCAAAAATTCATCAATGGGAGGATTGACCGCGAGGTGTATGAGCTGAGCAATATTCGGCCAGGCAGCGAAATTGCTGACCTGTTGAAATCTCGCCCCGGGCTGATTGTCCAGGTCAGCCTCAATTACTCAAATCCTCCGGTGAGCGGGCAGCAGCAGAATAATGCCCGAACAGGGCCACCGCGGCTGATCGTCAATCAGATTGATATTTTGAAAAATGTGGATCCGCTCTTTCAGGTTTCTGGTGAGCTGATTTATCACTCCTGGGAAGATATGATCGAGCTTGTGGCTACCTCTTCTGCTTTCCCTGAAGGGACCAGGCAAAGTTTTATCCTGGAGAGCGTGCCAAATGATATCTTGCTAACTCTCCTGACGCATCCCAATCGATTCATGGCCACGAGCGGGATCATTCAGGTTTTTCAGCCAAGGCAGCTCTCCATCCTTGAACCCTTGAAAGCCAAGGCTCTTGAACTAGTGATTGAGGAAAATTTGGATTTGGATAAGGTTTACTCCAAATAAAGGATCATACTTCGTGTAATCTTCCCCCTCGAGTTTTCTTAGACATTGGAGGCACTTGCCTTCCCTTAGAAGGAAGGCCCACAGGATAGTCTATGGTCAGGGCGGTCTATGGAAAGACCGCCCTGCAATAGGTTTTTATAAGTTAAATGCTACCTTGCATCAGATGAGGGTCAATCCAGCAATAGTACCCGCACTTAGCAAAGGAGCGAATTGGGGATATGAAGTATAATAGGCGCTATTGGCCACCGGCACATTGGCCTGGAGCCAGCTCGTGCTGGTTGGCAACAGCGTGCTCCATTTAACCAGACTCAGGTTGAGCGGCAGAGGAGTTCCCAATGGGCTCAAGAGATAGGATGGTGGCCACAGATTAACCCCAAACAGGGGATCATAGTAGACCATACCTGATGGAGTATTGTACAAAAGCCACGGATACTTCTGATTAATCGGATCCCAGGTCAACCCTGGCTGTACAGGAAGAACGGTATCTCTGGTCAGGCTGGTAACAATTGGCGTCGGGACCCCGATAGCGTTTGGTGGCGAGAGCACAGGAGACCACAAGGGCCACAGGGTATTATACGGCGGCAGAGGCCACCAGTTCAGAGTAGTTGTTGTCAAAGCAGCCTGACTGACAGAAATTAGGGCTAAGAAGGTAAATACCAGAACAGCTAAACCTAATAAACTTTTTTTGGGCATCTTTTGGGAACTCATACCTAACCACCTCTTTAAAATGATGCTTGATAATTAATGAATAAATGTTATTAAGACATAGGAAAACACTTAACAAAAAGTCTGCTTTCCTTGCCATCCCCCCTTCCTCCAAATTTTCTCCCCCATTTCCTCCATATGGCACATCTTGACATCTAGGATAGATATAATAGATATATTAGCTGACCACAAGCCGTAAACCTAAGGCCTCACCTGTCCAGATATTAAATAACCCACCTGTCCGCATATTACGAGAAAATATCATGATATCATGGATAATTGTGAATAATGGCTATCCTCTGGCCAGAGTCTGTATGCGGATCAATTCAAAAACAGAAAAATAAACTTTTCCTTAAGGACCAGAAAGCCAAAATTTAGACCATGTAGAAAATCGACAGAAAACCCGAAGGCGCAACAGGAAGAGGTATTTACAGGCGAAAATATTGGGTCTTGCTTTTTTCGTATTGATTTATTAATTAATCTGCTCTTGTCATTTATCAACCCCTGCTATCATGGAAGCGTAAGGAGAATTTTTTCGCTCTCATAAGGCGAATTATCACTATTAGATTGCATAAAGTGTTAGATTGCATAAAGTGTGCCTTGTATTTTTATACCTTCTAGTCATCTATTTTCTGGTAAATACTGAGGCTTCAGGGTCAAGAAAATCCTTCATCCGCAAAAAGAATATGCAAAATCTTTCACACTTTTTGGAGTATTAGACATAAGAGGTTGTTTATTAAAATCTATTTCAATCATAAAGATGTGAAATAAAATTCACTTTTGAAAATATCCCCTTTGGGCTGATAAAAATTGATAAAAATATAGTCGCTCTCATATAGTAGCCAAAATGGAGAAGCACTGAAGATTAAAGGGATGGGCCGCAAGCCAAAGCTAACCAATGAGCAGAGGGTAAAACTGAAAGAGATCATCATAAAAGGTCCAGAATAGTATGGGCTCAAGACAGGCATTTGGATTTCCTCTGTTATTCAGTGGGTTATCCAGGAGCAGTTCAATATCTTCTATGCAGTCAAAAATGGATGGGCCGCTTATCCAGGCAGCGCATGGAAAGGTAGTCCCCCTGATTAACCTGTCTTCATTAACCTGTCTATGGAGGGAGCCGATATCAGCCGGTTCGAATTTTCGAACCGGTTTATCCTGCCGCCGGGCATCGAAGGCTCCGGCCTGCCCGAATAGCTCAAATTCTTCCATGCCCTGGCCATCCCCCTGGCTATCCCTATGGAGCCAGGCCTTGAGTCGCTGAATGCACAGCCACGGCTGCGGCCATTGCCCTGTGAGTGAAGAATGAGTTCTCCTTCTGGTTATGGTTTAAGCGCTCCAGCGCCACTCTCCTGTATGAGTGGAGAAGGGTATACGGATGATCCGTTAATTGCTAATCAATGGGCCATTCTAAGTGGAGAAGGGGCCAAGCGCGCTAGCCTGCATGGCGCGCCCTGAGCCATTGTCCTTGTATGAGTGGAGAAGAGGGCATCTGAGCGCTGGGGAGGCCGAGCTTTTGCCCATTATCCCTGCCATTATCCCTGTATGAGTGGAGAAGAGGCCTGCACGGCAGATTTAGTCGCTACCGCGTTACCATTATCCCTGTATGAGTGGAGAAGAGACTAGGGTCATTATAACTATAGTCCACCGTTCTCATTCAGCTTGACCAAATAAAAATTACTGCCCCCCTGGCCAAAAGAATCGGTGTATCCAGCTACAATATAGCCTCCATCTGAGGTCTGCTGTATAGAATATGCTTCCTCATCACTATCTCCCCCTACTGTTGTATCCCAAATTTTATCGCCGCTCCTATTCAGCTTGACCAAATAGAAATCTCTGCCTTGGCCAAAGGAATCGGTACATCCAGCTACAATATACCCGTCATCTGAAGTCTGCCGAATGGCATAAGCCTCTTCGTAACTATCTCCTCCGAAATTTTTTCCCCAACTTATCGTGCCATTATCATTAACCATAGCTATGTAAAAGTTGGTATTACCAGGAGGGGTAATTTCTATTTCTATGCATCCGGCCACAATATACCTGCCATCATGGGTCTGCTGGACAGCATTAGCTGCGTCAAAGCCGCTTCCCCCGAAGGTTATATCCCATTTTTTATTACCTTTTTCATCAAGTTTTACCAGGCAGCCATCAACATCCCATTCACCCTTACCGAGATATCCGGCAATAATATAGCCACCATCAGAAGTCTGCTGGATAGCTTTAGCTTCATCATAATAATTCCCCCCAAAAGTCTTATGCCATTCCTCAGAGCCATTTTTATCAAGCTTGATTATGTACCAATCAGCATCATAGCTTTCATTTTCAACGTATCCAGCAATAACATACCCCCCATCAGAGGTTTGCCAAATGGAGTTGGCCACCTCATCACTATTCCCCCCAAAGGTTTTCCCCCACCTTTCATAGCCATTATTATCAAACTTTACAATGTAGATATCGCTAGACCCTGCTATCCCGAAAGAACTCGTATATCCGGCCACAATATACCCCCCGTCAGAGGTTTGCTGAATGGATCTGGCTTCCTCGAACCCGCTTCCTCCAAAGTTTTTTTTCCACTCTTCCTGCCCCCCCTTGGTAAGCTTTACTATATAGAGATCGAGATAGCCTGCTCCAAAAGAATCGCTATAGCCGGCTACAATATAGCCGTCATCAGAAGTCTGCACAACGGATTTGGCCACATCTTCGCCACTTCCTCCGAAAGTCATCTTCCAGGTACTCTTTCCCTCCAAAGTATCTTTGGGAGAACCGGGAGTATCTTTGGAAGAATCGGAGGCTTGAGGGCCGTTATTAGATGATCCCCCGCCACAACCAAAGAGGGAAAGAGATGAAATGCAACAAGTTAATAACAGGAAAAAGGTGAACAATGAGAAATTAAGGATGGCCAATGACTTTTTTAAACTGCTGGTCTTCATTTTTTAACTCCTAAACTACTTTATTCCCTTTAAGCACAACCACCGAGTTAACAGATGGAGAACCAATATAGCGGATCTTCAATAGCGGACCTTCTGGCCCCGCCCCTCTGTCATTACTCCCTACGAAACAGATAGCCTCCGCCACACGAGGAGCGCCTGCGGCGGAGGCTATCTTGTGACAGTAAGGACCGGAGGTTCTCGGAAAGGCCTTCTGTCAGCGGCTATCATAAGGGATCCTGAGCCTCACGCTTAAAACTTTTCACTTCTATTTTGTAGTGCCTTTTCGCTTCTTCAAGCTTTTGATACATCCTTTGGGTCATCAGTTTAATCTTTATGGTGCTTTTTACCTCATCAAGCGGCTTAATCTCACCGCCTTTTTTATCCAGCAGACTTATGATCTCGTAACCATCTTCTGTTTTCACCACTCCGCTCACCTCGCCTTTCTCTAAAGCAAAAGCCGCTTTTTCAAAGGCGGAATCTTTTTCCCCTTTGCCAAACCAACCCGTTTCGCCGGCCTTCAAGTTCGAGGCCCGACTGGATTTTTTCGTGGCCAGCTTATGAAAAGAAGCCCCTCCTTTAAGCTCTCTTAGGATATTTTCAGCTTCCTCTCCCGTATTGGCGCAAATGTAACTAACCCTTATCTTGAGCGGCGCTCTAAACTCCTCAAGATGAGATTGGTAATAATCCTTTATCTCCTGATTGCTGATTTTAATTTTGTCGATAATAAAACGTCGGCGAAAGGCATTGGCAAGTATCTGCTCACTTTTTATTTTAAGCTCCAAGGCGACTTGCGGGTCATGCTCAAGGCCCACCTTCCTTGCTTCGCTGGCAAAGACCTCTCTCTCGATCAAATATCTTGTCCATTTCTCTCTGAGCCTTTCCTTTTCCTTTTTCGAAGTCTCCCTGTCGACAATAGGAGCAATTTCTTTTTCGGTGATCGACTTGTTTCCAATCCAGGCCAATATTCCCACTTGTTGAGAAATCTTTACCTTCGCCTCCTGGTAGTATCTATTAACAAGCTCATCTTTTCTTTTTGCAAATGACAGGGAGTATATATTCTTTTTGGCTTCTTCAAAGGATATATGTTGACTCTCTCTTTTATCCAGTATCCTGACAATTTGGTAGTTTTTCCCCGTTGGGATGATTTCGCTGATTTTCCCTTTCTCCAAGGCATAAATAGTTTTTTCCAGTTCAGGCTCTATCTTGCCTTTTGATAGCCACCCATGCTTTCCGCCCTTCTTCCAGCAGCGGCAAATGGAATTTCGCTTGGCCACCTCTTCGAAAGAGATTCCTTCCTGCAGTAGCTTCATTACCTCTTGGGCCTGCTTGGCCCTTTTAACCACTATGTGACTCATCAATATCCCTTCAGGGATAACAAAGGCGTCCTTGTGTTCCTGATAATATCTTTCGATCTTCTCTTCAGCAGGAGTTGCCTGTTGGTCAATGTATTTCTTGACGAAATATCGGGCTAAAATTTCACTTTTCGTCCTTTCTATTTCCTTCCTTATCTCCCGATCATTTTCCAGCCCTGCCTTCGTCGCCTCTCTGGATAAGACTTTCATCTCTATCAGGTCATTCATCAACCTATCATCCTTCAAAGCTAACCTATCCTTCAAAGCTTCGGGTATCGATTCCTTTACCACCCGTAAAGCCTCTTCCAATTCCTCCTCAGTGATCCGCTGATAATCTATTTTGGCTGTTACACTCTTATCCAGGCAACCAGCAACCAGCAGAATTAGCAAACCAAGTGCATACGAGAAGGTTCTCCACCTGGTTACTGACACCTTCATTACTATTTCATTCCTTTCCTCTAAGGAGATTGACTTTAAAGCACGAGGGACAAGAGAAGCAGACTTTTAGTCTGCTTCTCTATCCCCCAAACTGTCATTGGCTAAGAAGTATCAGGCCATTCATTCTCTACCGGACCCTTACTCTTACATAGTTGCTTTTGACCTTATTCTTCTCAATCCATAAATATTTGACTCCTTGATAGCCGGAAGGTATAGCGGCTTTAAATTTTATTGCCGTGTTGCTCCAGCTCCTTACCTGGCTTTGCAAAATACCCTTGCCCAGATCAGGGTCCTGCGCTTCCGATTCTGAGCCGATGCGCACTTCTCCTCCGCTTCTGCTGGTACCGAAATTAAGCCCGTATATCATGATCAGTCCATTGTCTTTGATCCAGACAGGTGACACTTTGTAAACAATGGGACTCTTACTCAGCTCAAAATATACCGGATCGGCTGCTATCACCTGGAAAATCGTATCCTCGCTGTCATAAGTTCCATTGCCGTTATTGTCGCCGAAATAGATGGCTTTAACGTAAACGGCCCATTTACCCGAAGCCAGTCCTTCGGGTTTTAAGACAGTTGCTTCACCGGGGTCGAGGACAAAGTTGCGGCTACCGGTTGAAGGATCTACGCTATCGGTAAAGAAATCGTAAAATCTTACTTCAAAGGAGGAATCCGTCCAGCTTCGATAATTGAGAGCCGTATAGGTACCTTGTGAGGCGACAAAATCGACAACGCGGTAGACACCATGATAGCCATCGCTGAATATCTCTGTTTGATTAGCGCCAAAATTGACGCCTAAGATCCGAATCCAGGTACCGCATGGCCCAGAAGAGGGTTCTGTTTTAAGGGGAGGAGGATAGTCTTCCAGAGTGAAGACTCTCTCATTACTTTCACCTGTCGGCGTTACGACCTTTATCTTGTAATTCGCTTTCGGAAGGAGCGTCCAGCAGGGAATTTCAAACTCAATGAGTGTATCCGCCCAGGAATAGATAGGCATATCGATCCACTCAGAGGAATATTGAGACTCAACCAATAGCTTTACGCTATATCCTCTTAAATGTTCTTCTCCAAAATGTTGCCCTCGCAGGGTCACGATAGCTCCGCAAGCACTATGGGCAGGCTGAATACCTGTTTCATCCAGCTCAATTTCAGGCGACAAGGCTGGAGGAACGGGAGCTTCAGCAATAATAACATATCCATGGCATCCGAAGCACTGTTCATTGGCCGAAAACCCCCGGTAGCGAACTGGATTGACATCCGAAGGATCGCTGTTGCCTCCTACGTGAAAACCTGCTGCCTCCCAGCCATTGGTATTATCGACATGGGGACTAATGCTATGGATGCTTTCTATGCTATGGCAAACCTCGCAGTAGCGAATGAGCAGAGGATTAGAAGGATTCCAGGAGGGATTGTAAGGATCCTGAGCATGGCATCGATAACACTCGGAGGCTACATTACCTACAAACCCCATGTGATGGGTATCCATGTTCCCATAAATTTTCTTTCCATACTCATAAAACCCTATGTTTTGACCCTGGCAGTCGAGATGGTCAAATGTCGATGGGTGGCCGGGATTTTGAGGATCTCCCGTAGTCGAAACCTCTTGCTTCCAGTGGCAATTATCGCACGAGAATGGAGTGGGAGTTACGATCGAGGGCGGATAGAGGCTGGAGTCCCGCAAGGGATTAATTTCGGCGATCAGGTTCGGACTATGGCACGTAACACAGTTTGCCGAGCCTGACATATCGGTATTATGGTGCCAGCCATTGGTGAGAAGATCATCCTCACTCGCGCTATGGCAACCACTGGTCGTGCAGTTCCTTTCGACAACTATTCCCCCGGGAATCTTCCTCGGATGGCAGCGAATACAATTGCGGTCGGCAATTACCGTTGGAGTGGCATGATGCCTGTCAGCCAAGCTGTTACCATGACAGCTTCGGCAGTCATTTTGGGATAACTCACTATAAATCGTATCATAAATACCAATTTCCTGTGGCACGTAATCCATGGATGGCTTAGGACGATTATAGTCCTCTAATGCCAAAAGGATGCTCCGGCTACAGAAAATAATGAGTATCATTACTGCTAACCCTAAAAACCTTTTCCTACTCATAACCTTTCTCCTTAGTAACCTAATAATACCTAGTCTCTTGTTTAGCACCTAGGTCAAAGAGGATTTGCACGTCAGCCTTTCAGCTTCCGAATGCAAAAATGCTTTGGTCACATAACTGAATTCACGGTAAAAAACGGACTTGCTGCCGGAGGATATTACCTTGTCAAGGAATAGAGGTGCCCATTTCGTCAGATGATTCAGAAGAAATCTCTCCCGAATAGACGACATTTTAGATGCCCGTTCCATGTCAAGGGTGCTTTTTCCTTCTCCCGCACTCATCCCCCTGGCCTTTAGCTCTTCCCATATCAGGTACCATACGAATTCAGCTTCAGCGGCGAAATGGTCAGGAATATCCTTGAACCCCTCCGATACCTTGAGACCGGCTTCCATATAGAGCTTTACCGCTTCCCTCGTGGTATCCCCCCAGACCATCCCCTCACTTTCCAGATATAGGGATCCGTAAGGCGGGGCCGGTACCTTAGGTCGGGCGGTAATGAAAAGAGCCGTATATTCCTTTTTAAGCTCAAGCCACGCCTCCTCTTTGGTATGCTTTTGCCTCCATTGCCTTATCCTCTCAAAATGCTCCGAAGGCTCAATTCCTGATAAGCGATACAGAGGAAGATGCCTTTCCATCTCTCCGCTATCCAAAAGAGTCAGCAGCTCTTCCTCCGGGTAGTAAAAACAGCGGGTAATATCAGCATAAACTACCATCCCGGCTGCCAGATGCTGCTCATACTCTTCAAGAACTTGATCATCTGTCATGCACATAACTAAGCCTTCCCCAGTATCCTGATAACCGTATCCAGGATAGCACTGCCCATGGCCGCATTGTAGGGATAGCGCCTCAAAGACTCCGATACAGTACTCTCAGGCAATAAGTCGCCATCATTGATCCCTTTGTTAAAGGCCACTCTCAGATTCCTATTGAAATGACCATAACCATGCTCGGTCATGACCGTATCCGGCCTTATCCCCTTAATTACCTTGACTCTTATCTTTAAGGTCTTGCCTGTCGGCGAGGAAATCCAGGCATAGTCACCCGTTTTTAATCCGAACATGGCTGCGGCGTCAGGATGTATATAAAGCAGATTCTCCGGCTGCAGGTCCATGATCAGGTAATCGTTGCGGTTCTTGTTCATCCTGTGGTAGGGAGTGTGATTGGTGACCACGTAAAATTCATCCGCAGCGCTTCGTTCGGTCAGTTTGGGATGCCAGACAGGCATGGGCTCATGGCCGTCTTGTGCCAACCTTTGAGAGTATAACTCTATCTTTTTGGATGGCGTGCCAAGGTTGGCCAGGTTTTGGGGTATGGGCGGATATACTTTATTTTCCCAGATGCCGTTATGCGCTCTCAGCCAGGCTACCGGATCTTCGGTCGGGCCGAGGCCGATCACGTTCCGCATCCTTTGCAGGTTCAGGGTCCCCCAATCGATATCGAATTGCCCTGGCCACAGCTTATTCAGAATGCCGTTCACCATAGCGCTAAAGCCCTTCCTGTCCCACAGAGCGCCCACACCATCTCTGAGATACATTCGATTCCACAGGGAGTGCTGATCGGTTGTGCCAAAATTATTCTTTATTTCCACCCACCACGTCTCCGGCAGAACCACATCGGCCAGCCACCCGATATTACTAGGGATGGTATCGATAACGACTAGAAAGATATCCGGATTACACAGCTCGGCAACAAGGGTATCGGGATTGGGGAAGCTGTGAGAGTCGTAACTATGGGAAATTATTACCTTGACTGGGTAGGAGGGTGTTCCGTCGGGGAATGGCTCTCCTAATCTTGCTCTTCTCAGGCCATCGGCTAGATGGCTGAAGTTTCCTTTGCTCTTTTTCCCTCCGCCAATGGCCTTGGTCACAGAGGGAAATAGATGCTGCCCATCAACCCTTATGTTTCCATCCTTTGGCGGATAATTAACCTTGCTCGGAGCAAAGGCCGCAAGCGAAGGCGGAGTAGCCGGCATGCGGGGGATCCAAAAACCACCGACCCGTTCAAAGGCTCCAACCAGGGCATTGAGGATAATCTGCGCCTGACAGAAAGAGAAGCTGTTGGCATAGAGAGGACCGCCTACATCCCTCTTATAGGCAGGGGAAAGCGGTCGCTCCGAAGCAGCGAATTCACGGGCAATCCGCCTGATATCATCCGCCGGAATGCCGCAGATGCTCTCGGCCCACTCAGGGGTATATCCCTGACTGTTGACATGAGCCGCCAACTCGTCAAAACCATAGCAATAGCTTGACACATAAGCGGCATTGTAGAGATTCTCGTTGATGATTACCTGGATCATGGCCAGGACCACCGCCAGGTCGGTTCCCGGTTTAATGGCAAACCACTCATCAGCCATATTGGCCGTAACCGAAAGCCTGGGATCAAAGACCACAATCTTGGCACCTTTTCCCCTAGCCGCCAGGAAGCCATTCAATTGGGCCATCTTCGACTTGCCCGGCATATCGTAACCAAAGCAGAGAAGATAGGTAGCCTCTTCGAGCTCAAGCGTTCTGCTCTTGTTTACGCCAAGGGTCGCCCACCAGGCTACATCGTGGGTAATGTAGCAGGTATCCACATGGCACACCTGATTGGGCGTTCCGATGGCATCGACAAAATGCATCGGGACCTCTGTGGGTCGCAGCAGACCTAAAACAAATCTTGGCCCCACAGTGTCGATTGCATTCCGGATCCTTTCGGCAATCAGAGTGAAGGCCTCATCCCAGCTAATAGCCACCCAGCCCGGGTCTTCATCCTTGCCCTTATTCAGGTTAGTCCTCTTAAGCGGCTTTTTCAGCAAGTCAGGATCGTAGAGATTGCGCATGGCTGACTGCCCCTTGACACAGATTTTCCCCTGGCCGCCGCTGCTGAGCTCATCAGCTGGATTTCCACTTATCTCTTTAACTACCCCGTCTACCAGCTTGAGGATCACTCCACAGTTGTTGTCGCAGGTGCCGCACATGCTGTATTTGAACTCGGTCGGCAGATAATAAGCGTATGCCTCGCCGCCTTGCAAGATATTAAAAGCTTTCATGGTATGGCTGAGCAGAGGGGATACGGTGATGGAAAGCCCCCCTATTCCTGCCCACTTTAAAAAATCACGTCTTCTAATAGCCATGATTAATACCCTTTCTCAAAATATTTACAGTCATTTGAGCAGTCGCGAAGACTTCCCAGCGCGCTCTTGTCAGGCTGACTGACTTAAAAATTTACATGTTAAGCAAAAATCACTTCCGCCTCCCATGCCTTGATATGCTGAAGAAGAAACTCCGCGGATACTCAATTACTTGACTGATTTCAATCTCTTCCAAAAACCTTCATCAAAACTGAACACTCTTCCTACCTGCCGATCAAAAGGCTATAAGCGCTGAGACTCTCGGTGAGTATCCAGAGCACTGACGTATTCCCACACGGCCCATTCTGGCCAGGATAAAGACGAGCGTTCGGATATTTGGGTAATAAATCATTCAATCTCTCATAAGCCTTCTGAACCATCACACTATAGTCTCCAAAGGAGATAGCTCCGGTTGGACATGCATCCGCACAGGCAGTTGCTCTCCCGCTGCCATCGCTTATCCTGTTAAAGCAGAGCGTGCACTTTCTCATCTTACCAAGTTCCTGATTGAACTTTGGAACCTGGTATATGCAGGCCCTTTCGCAAGGCCGGGTACGGCACCTACTGGGATTGCATTTGTTTCCCATAATGACTACGGCGCCCGTCGGTTTTATCTCAATAGCTTTGAGTGGGCATACTTTTGCACAAATAGGGTATTGGCAGTGCCTGCACTGATCCTTGAAAAACAGCAGGCTTATCTTTCCACTACCATTCTGGTGCTCATAGTCTTTCACCACCGTGTATCTAGTGCCAGTGAGCCTGGGCGGCAAATCACATCTTCCCTCCTGCATGCCCGGCTCGGCCGGAAGATCATTCCACACTTTACAGGCTACCTGGCAAGCCCGGCAAGATATACATAACGAGCTATCAATCAATAATACCTTTCTGGCCACTTTCTTACTCCTTCAAACTTACTCCTTCAAATAAGGTTAAGTTAAATTTTGACGTTACTACTAATATTGTCTGGCGTTACTACTAAATGCCCATACATTTCTCTCCCTTGGACGACTTAACCCCTCTTTCACCTCCTCTTTATGGTTAACTGATCTTCAGTTAAATGATCTCACTTCGTCTGGGGCCTCCGTGAGTATAGAAATTTGTTGAAAATTGTACTTATATGAAGGGAATTGATGAAACAACCATTTTCGGAATTAAAAGGTCCTCTTAAAGATGGATCATTAGAAGATGGATCATTATTCGATGAGTCACTGCCTGGAGGATAATTATCCGAAGGACCGCTATCATCCTTCACGACTATCACTTTGAAAGTGCAGGTGCTGAAGTTGCCAGATGAGTCAATTGCAGTTACCTCAACCTCTGTTGTTCCCAGCGGAAATTGCGAACCTGGCTCATAGCTGTAAGTCAGCTGAGGAGCAGGGTCTGTGGCATCGATGACTTTCGCCTCATAAAAGACCTCGATTTGGCTGTTTGTAGTTGAGACGACCTTATCGCCAGGGCATATAATTACCGGCGGATCAGTGTCGTCAAGATAAGGATTGGGTGGGGGAGAAGTAGTGGGTGTGCCGAAGGCATAGAGATAGCCATCACAACTTCCGATGTAAATCGTGCCATCCCTCCCTATGGCAGGAGAGGAAAAAACCGCCCCCCGGTCTGGTAATTCCATTTCAGGTTGCCATCCGAATCAAGGGCATAGATGTTGTTATCCCAGCTTCCAATATAGACCGTGCCATCTGCGCCAATAGCCGGTGAGGAATCGATGCTGTCTTCTGCCAGGTAACTCCATTTTAAGTTGCCATCTGCATCAAGGGCGTAGATCTTGCCGTCCCTGCTTCCGATGTAGATCGTGCCATCTGCACCAATAGCCGGTGAGGAGTAGCAGATACTGTCGCCGGTTTGATAACTCCATTTCAGATTACCAGCGGGGTCAAGTGCGTAGACTTTGCCATCCCAGCTTCCAATATAGATCGTGCCATCTGCGCCAATAGCCGGTGAGGAGTAATAGATACTTCCTTCTTCTGTTTGGTAACTCCATTTCAAGCTGCCATTTGGGTTTAGGGCGTAGATTCTGCCGCTTTCACTTCCAAAATAAACAGTGTTATCGGTGCCGATAGCCGGTGAGGAGTAAATGCTGCTCTCTATCTCGTAACTCCATTTCAAAGTGCCGGTTGGATTTAAAGCATAGAGCTTACCATTATAACCTGCAATATAGACCGTGCCGTCTGCGCCTATGGTCGGTGAGGAATCAATCCAATTATCGATCGAATAGCTCCATCTTACGGTCTTGTCCGGGTTAAGGGCGTAAACCTTGGCATAAAAACCTTCACCCTGACTATTGTCGTGGCTGGCGAAATACACTGTGCCGTCTGCGCCTATGGCTGGTGAGGAAAAAATCCAATCCCCGGCTGAGTATTTCCACTTTAACGTATTATTTTGTGCTCCCGTATATTGACTTTGACCAGTATGCTTTGAATCGTGCCCCTTGCACGGCCAGTCACTGTTGGCCAGCCCCCCTTTTTCGGCAGCATTTGTCCACCAGCAAGATGCCCACCCCGCTATTAGGATTATGAAAAAAAGAACCCGCAGTAATTCAACCAGGACATTAAAACTCTGTCTCCTCATTAACCGCATCTCCTCAGTCTATCCCTTCATTTGATCTTTTCCAAAAGTACCGAATTCTCAATTCCTCGACGATAAGGCAACTCTCCTCACAAACATAACAGAAACATAACAGGGATAATCTTCCTCGAGAAGAAGAAGTTTGGAAAAAAGGAAAGCAATTTAGATACCTGAGAGATAATATAGATTTTAATACTGATTTGTAGGTCTTTTAGGTCGCAGGTGATAGTTCAATATAATGTTAAAATCAACATAAATAAGGGATTTATGAAAAATTAATAATAGACAACTTATTGATGGTTAGCTGAAACCATAGGTAGACACGAAGGTAGACAAGAACGATTGCAACATCCTCATAGTCCATTATGTATTTCAATATCTGAAAAATGTTTCATTTTTGAAATATCATGTGCGAAATATTAACTAATCATAAGGGTTCACAGGCGTAAAATTCTCCTCCCCCTATCCTAAGCCAATAATACCGAACATGATCAATAAAAGTGCTAAAAATCCTTATGAATTACATAAACTCTTATTTTGATTTCACTACCGGACACTATTATCATCATTCCCGTCATCATTCCCGCGAAAGTGGTAATTCATGTATGGTTGCAGCGACCCTCTGGATTTACGCCTACGTAGGAATGACATGAAATGCCTTACAGGCAGATACAAAACCGGAAGATAAAATGTGTTCGCTAGTAAGATTTTGATAAAGAAGGTGCGGAAGCTCAGTTAATAGCCAGGCTGGTTTAAGCTCGGTTAATGGCCAGGCTGGTTTAGCCAGGCTGGTTTATAAAGTGAAGAGGAGGCACAGGCTACGCAGTTTTTTGCTCAAACCGTATTTTTTCATTTTCCGCCATAAGGTAGGCCTGCTGATATCCAGCTTTTGCATAACTGCCTTCAGATTCCAGTCGCATTCCTCCAGGATACTGAGGAGAACTTCTTTATCGATTTGGTCTCTCGAGAGACCCTCCATCATCCCAACCTTGATAACCTGATCGACCTGTGGATTAAGAAGATCTTGAGGAAGATGTCTGGGTTGTATAGTAAGTCCCTTACATTTGACAAAGGCATGTTCAATAAGATGCTCTAATTCCCTGATATTTCCCGGCCAGGAATGCCGAAAAAGAATCCTCATGGCTTCTCTTGACAGGCCGGTAATTTTTTTACCTGTCTTCTGGTTGAATTTCTCAATAAAATGCATTGCCAGAAGAGGAAGGTCATCTATTCTCTCCCTGAGAGGAGGTAGTTTTATTTCTACTACCTTTAGGCGGTAATAAAGATCTTCACGGAATCTTCCGCGGGCTACTTCCTCTTTGACGTCCTTATTGGTAGCGGCAATAATCCGTACATCTACCTTGATTGTTTTTTCACCGCCAACCTTCTCAAATTCCCGCTCCTGGAGCACCCGCAACAGTTTAGTCTGAAGGTTGAGGCTCATATCTGCAATCTCGTCCAAAAATAGCGTCCCGCCATTAGCCAGCTCAAACCGCCCGGTTTTATCCTTGATAGCGCCGGTAAAGGCTCCTTTTACATGTCCGAACAGTTCACTTTCCAAAAGATTTTCAGAAAGCACGGAGCAGCTGACCCCAATAAAGGGTTTTGAAGCCAGTAATCCCTGGTAGTGGATAGCGCGGGCGACTAGTTCCTTGCCGGTTCCGCTCTCGCCCTGGATGAGAACGGTAGCTTTACTCTGAGATACATCTTTAATCGTCTCGTAAATCTCCTGCATTTTCGGGTTTCTGCCAATGATTTCTCCACAACGGAATTTCCTGGTTAAAGGACTCAGTCGGAGTTTTTCTAACTTGAGCAATTGATCTTCGAGCCTCTTCCTTTTAGTAATATCCCGATAAATTCCCATGATCTGCTTTTCCTGGCTATCCTGACTTATTATTTCCGACTCGTTTGCCTCCAGTAAAATAATACCACCATGTTTCGTCTTACATTCGAGCAGATGAGGCTCCAAGTATCTTTGCAAATCTTCCTGGTCCTGAATCTGTTTACGCCATGGATCATTAATTGGATTTTCAGTGAGGAATTGTCGAAAGGGTTTAAAGCAAACCTCGTCCACTTGATACCCCATAATTTTTTCAATAGATTCACTTACGAATAAAATGGTGCCCTGCAGGTCTTGCACCAGAATCAAATCACGCGAATGAGAAACCAGGGTACAATATTTTTTTTCCGAAATCAGCAGCTTTTGTTCCAACTCCTTTTCCTTGGTAATATCCCTGACGATCTCTACTATAGCTTTTTTTTGATTATCTCGTATCAAGGGGGCAGCCTTGATTTCAAACAACCGGCCTTTAAAAGTATTTTGACAATGAATAATATTTTGCCCTTGAGATGAGTTTTCAATATCCAATAAGGGACAAAAAGTGCAAGGCTGATTATGGCCGCATAAAAACTTGAAACACTGATTTCCGATTTGATCTTCAAAGTATGATATAGCTGTCTGATTCATAAACTCAATTATATGCTCATCATTGATGACCAGCACAGCATCAGCCATACTGTGGAACAGGTTATAAAGATTATCTCTTTCCTGTTTGATCTTCTCTTCAAGTTTTAGCTTGTTCATCAAAAAGGTGGTCTGTGCTTCGAGCAAGTTTTTCTTCTTATTGGCTTGATGAAAGAGAGATCCCCCCAGAAAAAAAAATGCTCAGAAGAATGAAAATAAGGAGTAAAATATTTCGGGTATTATCCCTGATCGGATTGTAAAGAGAAGTATAGGGTGTAGTTATTCCGATTAACCATTTTGTTGAGTCGAGCACAAGAGGCGTGAAAGCGTAAAGCTCCTGATCTTTACCCCAAAAAGGATAAATGCCAAAGGCTTCTTTTCCATCCCTCAAGTCTTGGCAAGGGCTCTTTTGGCTCTTGGCTTTTCTATATCTTCTCTGCGATTGTGCCTTTTCTATAATATCCCAGTAATTTTTTAAAAGTAAAGAAGAGTCAGGATGATAAACAATCAACCCTTTTTGATTAATTATCCATACGCTGCTTTCCGTTTGCATGCCAAGCTTTTCTGACTCAAGAAAGGGCAAAAAGAAGTCGGTGAACGTATCCATATGGATAATACAGCACAATACACCGATAACTTTCCTTTTATCCGCTCCTTCTAGTGGAAAAATAGGATAGCTCATGAGTATGACATAATCCTTCGATTTAGTAAAAAAGCAATTACTGATACTAGGTTTACCATTTCGAAAAACCTGCTTTATACATGGCATATCATTCAATATCTTATCCACTTCATGCTCAACAATAGGATAGATATATTCAACCCTCCCATTTTGATCAATCTTACAGATGGAATTTATCTTATCACTGAAAAGGCGGTAAAAATCCTGAAATAATTTGGCATAAGCTTTCGGCTTTTCCTGCTGCAAATCCTTTTCAGCGCTCAAGTGGGTGATTTCTTTATCTAAATCTTTCATACTCCGCTGGATAGCGATTGCCACAGTTCTAACGAGATTAAGCTGATCAGTATGGAACGATTGGATTATGGTCTTCGGAAAGCTTTTAATTATCTTAAGAAAGAGCAGAATGGCTATGAAAAACAGAACGATGAAGACGGCTATAATCAGGAGCGGTCCCTTTTTCCTGGGTATCAGCAACTTGTTCATATTCAAAAGCCTCGACCAAAGTTTGGTCTCAAAATACCAGTATCTGGGGAGCGAAGTGTATGCGATGCAGCTGATAATACTATACCTTAATTATACCTGCGGTTAGATATATTTAAAAGAGAAAAACCTCTCGCAGAAAACAAGTAATTGAAATATAATAATATCTTGTATTTTTATGCACTTATGCTATATTCGGCAGGGGCCTGGCGATAGATGCTGAGTGCCCGATCCAGGATGTCCGCGGCCTGCACGGATCTTGCCGGCTGGATGCTACCTGCTTGTTCCCGGAAAAACCATGTTTGATCTAATCAGAGGCGAATCCATAAATTACCCAAAAGATATAGGGTCAAAAAGATCAACAGCCCTCCGGCCAAAATCAACAGCAGATTGGATAAAGAAAACTGCCGGTTGCAGGGCAGGCTTTTTGATCGGCTTGAGCTTGACCAAGCCTGGACAGACAGCTTTGGCAGTAGTTGATCCCATCTACTCGAGTTGAGCATTCACTACAAATTGCACAGCGGCATTGAACACACAAACCAATGGCCCGGCAATTAGGATAGGATGTAGGCTTACAAGCTTGCTGGAAGATTTAACTGGCTGCTCCTCTGGCTACCATAGGCCCATTCTTACCCCTACGATAGCTATTAGGCTGGCTGCGGCTATCACCATGAGAAGAGGAACAAAGATCATGGCTAAAATGGCCTGAGCTATCGAGAGTTTGTGCAGCCGCCTCAATCCACTAAAGATCACAATCTGAGTGATAATTACAGCCCCCAGGTTGATAAGCGGAATCGCTGCCAACACCTGAGCGGCGCTCCCATAGCCAACAATTCGAAAGGTTTGATTAAAATCTCTTCTCTTGAACTGTAGCCAGATTCCCAGGTGAATGGAGGCTGCACTCAAAAAAAGAGTGATCGGGACAGCTATCAATAAGATCATGCTCCCGGCAATCAATCCCAGAACTCCGCCCATGAGGATTGGTAGGGAAGAGAACATCGAATATAGGGGGAAAAACATGACGCCTACAACTAGGGCATGAGCAAATGATAGATAACCAAAGGTGAGAGCCGAGGTTTTGTCCGGGGTGAGGGGAAGTTTATCAAAAAAATTAAATGGATGCAGGATAATCTCCTTCCAGGTGATCCAGTATCTGGTGTAAAAGAAAATGGATTTGTCTTCCCAGGCGCAATAGCGGCTATTTTCCTCTATTTTTCTATAGCAATCCTGGCAATAGGGGCTACTTTGTCCGCTGACCGGATCGGTGTAGGAGACTCTACACTGATCGCAGATAAAGGTAGCGCAGCGGGTACAAACCCCGATAGCCTCAGCCTCGGGATGGTAGCCGCAGGTGGGTCGGACAACATAAGAAGAGGTCTCTTCGGCTACGGTTGAGTAGCTCTGCCTGGTGGCAGCGCACTCAGCACACAATCCCTCGGCAGCCTGCTCGCTCGGCAGGAGAGGTTTTTGGCACTGACTGCAAACTGGCTTATCTTCCATCTGGTTCTCTGGGATGAAATATTTTTAGATAACCATATCATAAAAAGGAGTTTTCAGTCAAATTGCTGCAAGCAGCCATAAAATCTAGCTCCTTATACGAGCCCCCACCCTCTTCCATTCACAGATACCGCTGTCGCTCTCCCAGGAGAATGATGTCCCGCAGAGCCTGCTCACCTCTTGCTCTCATCCAGGCTCTCTCAAAGTGATGTCCCTGAGCGATCTGGGCAAGAGATGCCAGAGCCCGCAGGTGGAAGTTTCGCTCATCTTTTGTCCCCACTAGGACGAAGATAGCATGAACCCGAGGTGCGGTGTCTGAAAAGGCAATCCCTGGTCGTGATCTAGCCAGTAGAATATCGAATACCCGCTCGCCTTCAATAATAATATGAGGTATGGCTAGCCATGGGCTTATAGCCGTGCTGCTCTCCCTCTCCCGGTCCACAAGCAATTGAAAAAGTACGTTCGGCTCTTCTTGCAGCCTGCTAGCCAGAGTTTTGGCTACAAGATGCATAAATTCCGTAAGGTCCATCTCCTTGTCAATATCCAGAACGGGGCTGTTTTCTATGATCTGGTCGAATCGATCCCTGACAATATTATCCCTTTCCCGAATGATTTCCCTCAATTCGGATTCCAGGGAGCCGGTAGCCAACTCCTTGGCTGTGATCCGCTCAAGTAGGTGAAGCAGCGCATATTCTTTGTTAACTCTGATGCGGCCATAGAACCAATAGATGAGAAATCCGCTGACCATGAGAATGATAGTTGTGACCACAGCTTCCCAGCCCATCTCCAGCAGGAGAAACACCAGGCCAATAATGCCGGCGATCTGCATCCAGGGATATAAGGGTGCTCGAAAGCTCGGCTGATAGTTTTGCATCCTGCCCTCACGGATAATAATAATGGACAGATTAGCCAGGATATAGGTGAGAATAAGAATGGCCGAGCCTGCTTCAACCAGAACATCTAGTCTGAGAAATAAAATAGCCATGACCATACTGCCGGTGACTAGAATGGAAAGCTGGGGAGTTTTAAATCGCGGGCTGATCTTACCCAAAGATTGTGGAATAAGACCATCCCTGCTTAAGGCCAAAAGATACCTGGCCGCAGACATGATGCCTGCATTCGCGGTAGTAACACAGGCTAAAATAGCCGCCATGTTCAAGGCTATCCTTCCAAACGGCCCCATAATAGCCGCGGCTCCATCCGAGATAGGAACCATAGATTTGCTCAGCTCTTCAGCCTTAAGTATGCCTATGGTAACAAAAACCATAAGGCTGTAGAGGCTAGCTACCACTAAAATCGAGAGAATCATTCCTAAAGGAATATCATGGCCCGGCTTTTTTACCTCCTCGGCCACACTGACCACCTTTAGCAAACCGCCGTAAGAGAGAAAGACAAATCCAGCACTGGAAAGGATAATGCCCAGACCATGAGGGGCAAAGGGTGAAAAGTGTTGAACCTGAACTGCCGGCAGGCCACGAACTATATAGAGAAGCATGAGAGACAGCAACCCAAAGACCAGCATGGCCTGAAGACTGCCTGCCTCTTTGACTCCAACCAGATTAACCGTAATAAAGAAAATACAGAGCAGCAGCGAAATTATCCGAATATCAACCCCAAGGAATGGAGTTACAAAAATAGCCGTTCCAAGCAGGGCAAATGCGCTCTTTACCGAGAGCGAAAACCAGCTAAGCAGGCCAGCTACTGTGCCTGCACCAGGCCCTAAACCGCGGGTTATGAAAAAGTAATCCCCGCCCGCTTTAGGCATAGCCGTGGCCATCTCGGCTATGCTGAACATGCCGGTTGCAGCTAGCAGACCAGCCAGGGCAAAGCAGATAATAGCTGCCGGACCAGCCTTGGCGTAAACAAGCCCCGGTAGAACAAAAAGCTCAGCGCCGATCATAGAGCCGGCAGCAATACTGAAAATATGAATCAAGCCAAGTTCTTTTTTCAATTCCATGATTACGTTATACCAAACAATGAATGGTACACCGCGGCGAGCAAGAGAGCAGCACACCTTGCCTCTCAAGGCGATTGCAGAGAAATGGGGTAGCCAATAATATCAAAATGTTATCGAGTTATCCTAAAATTATAACGATTAATCCTCAACTGATTAATCCTTAATAAGTATTGATATCTTTACTATACTTTTGCAGAAATTTCTTAACGCCTTGAAATTCTTGAAAGTTACCTCTAATAGCAAATCCAGTAAAATCAAGGCCTTGGAGAAAAAGTGCCAAAGCATAGTCTTTAATAAGTATTGATATCTAACTATTTGATATCTTTGGCGATTGCCTTGCCCTTGCTCTTGCCCGGGTGTGAAAGATAATAAAGATAAAAAAAAGAAGGCATCCTCCTTGCCCTTACAGACATAGGCACCTTTGACCATCCGCCTTCGGGCAAGGAGGCCGCAACATTGTACAAGATCGAAAGGAGGCCAACAACATGTACGATGTAACTATCGTCAAATAAAATAAATTCCTTCTACAAAGATAGAGTTTAGCTTAAAGATATTTTTATAGAGTTAGCTTACAGATATTTTGTAGAGATTATATCATACTTTTCTTTCTCATGAAAATCGGCTATGCTTATTTTCAGATGTTTTCTGTCCTTTATGTGGAAACTTTTTATGGGGCTCATTTTTCGGCTTATTGACTTGTAAATCAGACAGATAAGTGGTCTTTTCGCTAACAAAGTGCGCAAGCTGGGCAGACACAAGGTCCGCCCTTACAATTGATAGCGTAATTGATCCGCTGCGCAACTTTTGTTACGCACTTAGCGAAAGAACCACTTAGCAAAAGAACAATAAGTAGTTAGTGGGAAAACAGAATTTCGAGGGCAAAGAGATTAAATCAAAAAGGATTAAATCCATGGTGGAAGACATTACCCGCACTGACAGCTATGATACACCTGAGGAGAAGCGAAGGCTCAGCCTTTGGGCCAGGCTTTTTTCAGTGCAGATTTCCTTCTATGCCCAGGTGGGTCGAGCCGTATTGAAAGGTTGGCGAGTTGCTCGCAAAGGGGGCTACAACAATGCCCTCTGGTGCGAGCAAAGTCGGGGGATTATTGAACTTGTTGAATCGCATGGGGGGATTTTCCATATCAGCGGCCTGGATCATATTCGCCGCACGCCAGGTCCGGTGGTATTTATCAGCAATCACATGAGTACCCTAGAGAGTCTTGTTTTACCCTGCCTGATTTTGCCTTTTAAGGATCTTACCTTCGTGGTTAAAGAGAGCCTGCTGAACTACCCCTTTTTTGGCCCTATATTAAAGAGCATTGAGCCGATCGCCGTAACTAGAAAAAATCCAAGGGAGGATTTAAAAACCGTCCTTCAAAAGGGTGGAGAAAGTCTAAAAAAAGGCCGCTCCGTGCTCATTTTCCCACAGAGCACCCGCTACCCTGACCTTGATCCTGAACGCTTCAATACCCTCGGAATCAAATTAGCCAAAAACGCCGCCACTCCGGCGATCCCACTGGCTTTGAAGACCGATTTTTGGCCAGTAGGCAGACTAATAAGTGATATCGGGCCAATCGGCCGCAAAACGCGGGATATCTATTTCAGTTTCGGCCCCCCCATGACCATCCAAGGTAGCGGAAAGGAAGAACATCAGAAGGTTATTAGCTTTATTCAAAATTTCTTAGCCAGTATTCGAGGTTGAGTGATAGCGGCTAGTCTCACATTTATTTCTACCCCTTAAAATAATCTCTCCCTCCTTAAAAATAATCCCGAAGTTTTCTCTCACCGTTCCCGAAAAGATTAGTAGAGAAAACCCCTATCAGAAGGAAGGATCGACCATGAAAATTGACAGGCAGACTAACAATATCATCAATCTCGAGCAGGCTTACAGCGGAGAGCGGATCAGGAAGAGCGAGCGGAGAGCGGATCAGACTCAAAGGGGTGAGAGAACAAATGCTGCCGGAGACAGAGTTAATATTTCTTCACAAGGCGCAACGATTCAGAGGATAAAAGCAAAGATAGCCGCTATTCCAGATATAAGGCAGGATCTGGTAAACAAAGCCAAGCAGGATTTAGTAAGCGGAAACTATCAGGTGGACAATGATAAAGTTGCCCGAGCAATGATACGGGAAAGTCTGATGGATTATCTTCTCTGATCCACAAACTGCTCCAGTCCGATTGAGTAAGGATCAGGTTGAGTAAGGATCAGGGCAAGACAAAGGGCAAAAGAGCCGACCCAAAGCGGGCGACAACACCTCAACCCGCCGGGGTGAGATAGGTAGGTTTTTCAGCCATGTCTGATATCAACGGCATCCTGAATATCGGCTTGTCGGCCTTGCGGGCCGCTAAGACCGGTGTTGAGGTAACGGCTCAGAATATTGCCAACGTGGACACACCTGGCTACAGCCAAAAAGAGGTGGTCCTTGGTCCGAAAAAAGGGACCGAGGGACCGCCTTATTTTTTTAACGGGGTAGAAATATCTGAAATTAAAAGGGCTTATGATGAAGAACTGGCCAGAGAGATTTCCGCACAACAAAGCCGCTCATCCTACTGGCAGACTAGCGAAGAGTACCTGGCCCGGATTGAGGAAATTTTCAGCGAATCCGACCAATCGGGTTTAAGGAGTGATCTTGACCTGTTCTGGAATGCCTGGCAAAAGCTGTCCACAAACCCTAGCGGCTATGGCGAGCGGCAAGAAGTTGCTGCCGCAGGCAATAGACTGTCTGAAACCCTAAGCTCAAGATCTTCCGACCTTCAGGAAATTATGGCTAATATCAATCGGCAAGTTAGCAGGAACATGGAAGAAATCAATCAGATCCTGCAAAAGATCGCCGAGCTTAACCGTCAAATCAGCGAGTCCATCGGTGGACAGGTTAATGAATATAAAGATAGATTAGATAAGCTGATTGAGGACTTAAGTGAGCAAATCAATGTCAATTACTGGCAGGAGAAAAACGGCCAGGTTACGGTTTCGCTGAATGGTCATTCTCTGGTCGAGGGGAATCAAGCCGCGACTTTAACCTCAGCAACCGATGAGCAAGGCCATACAGTGGTACAAAAGAAATTGACCGATGGCACCTTGATTGATGTAACCGAGCGGATCAACGCCGGAAAAGTGGCTGGGCTTCTCTCACTCGGCAATAAGATCATCCCAGGCTACCTGGAGAAGTTAGACAAGCTGGCCTTTGGGCTCAGTCAAAAGGTAAACGAGCAGCACCAAAGCGGCTACGGACTTGATGGCTCAACCGGAGTCAATTTCTTCAAACCCTTGGACACTTCAGCCAATGCAGCCCGCAATCTGGCCCTTAATCCGGATATTGAAAACAATCTTAATCTGATTGCCGCCTCCTCTTCACCCGAAGTGCCTGACAATGAAAACGCCATCAAGATAGCCGACTTTCAGCGAAATTCTGCTTTTGAGGAAGGCAGCCAGCTACTGACAGCTAACGATTACTATGCTAGCCTCTACCGAACCATCGGCCGTGATACCCAACAGGCTCAAGCCAAGAGCGATCAGCAGCGGCTGATAGTGAATAACCTGAAAGACAGGCGGAGCATGATTTCCGATGTGGCTTTGGATGAGCAGCTGGCGAATCTGATCAAATTTCAGCAAACCTATAATGCCTCGGCCAAGATTATCTCCACCGCTGATCAGATGATGTCAACGCTGCTCAATCTTTCGATCTGATCGGCATGTAAGTGAATTCTATCGAAAAGGCGAAAGTATAAAAGTAAAATATAAATATATAATAAAAATATAATAAAAAAATAATATTATATATTAATTTATGATTATATATTTTATGAAAGGAATATTAAGCGCTCACTATGTACATCCTCAACCGAACCCTCTATAACCACGCTCAGGAGAGAATCCAAAAGGCTAACCAAGAGCTTTATCGAATTCAGGAGACTCTCTCGTGCGGCAAACAGATCGTGCGGCCTTCCTATAATCCAGAAGGGGCGGAGCAGGTTTTGCACTACCGTAGCGTCCTATCCAACATACAACAATATTCGGACAATATCGACTTTGGATACAGGTGGTGCCAGGCAACTAATGATACTCTCAAGACAGCAAGCGATCTGCTGCTGCGATGTCGGCAAGTAGCTCAAAGCCAGGCTGACAGCACAGCCACTCAACAAACCAGGGCCGTATCGGCCAAGGAGATCGAGGAAATCTACCATGATCTGGTGGATCTGGCCAATATCAAGCATGAAGGAAGGTATCTGTTTGCCCCAGAGCAGCTTTTAACTCCGCCATTTAACCCGCAGACGGCCGCCGAGGATGAGCCTGCTGAGACAGAGCGGCCGCCAGAATTTCTCATGCGGATTAAGATCGGGGATGAGAAACAAATCCAGGTCAACACCAGCAAGGAGGTTTTTACCGGGGGGCAAAAAGGGAAGAATATCTTCCGAGTGGTGAGCGAGCTGAAAACCAGTCTTGAGAATAATGACCCTGAGGCTATCCGGGCGGCATTTGCCGAAATCGACCAAGCTATGGAGCAGATCAAGCAACAGCAGGGAGAAATCGGGGTCAGGATGCAGCGCCTTGAGCGCACCCAGGAGGCATTTACTGAGCTGAAAGGCTTGACTGAGTCAGCCCTAAGCCAGCGGGAAGATGCCGACTTGATCGAGAAGGCCGTAGACTTCGTTACGAAAAGCAACCATCAGTCTATCAATCTGGCTACTCTGGCCAAGATCCTAAACACCAATCTGCTGGATCTTTTGGGTTAAGTCTAATGGTCTAGGAGAAATATTAACCACATTCTTGACTTTTGCTAAAAGAATCTCTATATTGAAACCATAAGAAAGCCGATATTGAGGACTATATTATTATGGCCACTACAATAACTGTCAAAAATATTCCAAATGATTTATACGAAATGCTCAAAAGAAAGGCTGCTAGAAATCACCGGAGTATTAACAATGAGATTATTTCCATAATAGAAGATTCTCTTCAGACTAAGCGCCTTGATCCTGATGACTTTCTTGTTTCCATAAGAAAGTTAAGAGAGAAGACAAAACAGTTTATGTTAACCGAAGATTTTATTAACCAATGGTGCTAGTTTTTCTAAAGGCTAAATTCAGCGATAGACAAAGGAACAAATCCGTGTTCATCGGGTTGGAGACCGTTCCATTGGGCGAGTATGTTGAAAGCAGCCATAGCAAAAGCCAGATGAGCTTGAAAATATTCCCAAACCCGATGGGCCATCTTCTTAAAATGGGATACGGTGGTCAGCATGGAAAGCACAGTTTCGATCAGCATTCTTTCATTCCATTCTCCCCGCATACAGAGTTTCAAGTTGGGAGGATCTCCTGTCTTGGAATGGAAAGAAGTGTCTGAGAGAACAATCAGTTGGTCTTTGACCTTTTTCACAAGGGATTGAAAGGTAGAATCGTGCACATTAGCGGTATCGCAACACCATCCAACGATCAATCCGAATTTATTCAACAGCATGCACAGCTTTCCTCCAACGATCCAGCGATGGTTGGATACTCCCTTCTTGCCAATTTGCCGTGGACTTCTACCTTCTCGGATAGGATGAATAAATTCAATTCCATAGCTATCGATCACTCCCAAAAGAGTAGGGTCTGCCAAGAGGCGGTTAGCCCACTGCCTATGCTTTTTGAAGAGGCGAAAAAGGCGGGTTCTCTCAGGCAATCCAGGGAAAAGATACAGCCAATTGTTGACCATCCACCTATAGAAGGCTCTGTTTCCAACTCCCTTGATAACAAACAAAATAACCATCGTGACAATCTCACTGGGATGCATCTTCAATTGAGGGTGCTTCCTAACTGCGGCCATAGCGTCGTCCACCTTAGAAAACAATGTGATAATGAAATCTTCATGGGACATGGGATTCTCCTTATCAATAGTTTTGAATTTCTATCCATACTATCGGAGAGAATCCCTTGTCTCTCTAAACTAGCACCATCGGTTATTAATCAAGCTAAAAATGAAATATTTTCCACAAACCACTTTCAGATTAGACCAATTCCCTGAAACATGAGTTATTGCCATTACCCCTCCTGCTATTATACTCGTAGCAATCCAATTCCTGCTTGATAATTATTTATTGCCTTTCCCCCACCGATGGCCTGGCCAAAGGCTGCTTGGCAGCAGCGCCATACTGCCCTACAATTGCCCTACCATCTTGTTCCTGAGGGTATGATTGATCCTTTTGGAATAATAGTGATCCCATCCTTGACCCAGATCGTATCTGACTGAAAATCACTAACCTCTGGTTTTGCCCGGATGATTACCCCATCACCGATGCGCACGTTTTTATCAATAATGGCTCGCTCGATCAGGCATCCTCTGCCAATGCCAAGGGGTGGCAGCTCTTTTGGCATCTCCCCAAAGCTACCGCCTACTGCCTCTTCGCCGTCGTAAAAGTCAGCCCCAAGCATAACCACATGATCGAGACAACTCCCCTGGCGAACTACCCCTCGCATACCCACAATAGAGTTAACAATATGAGCGCCGGTAATGCTTGAGCCTTCAACCACCAGGCTGTCAACAATCCTGGATTGGACGATTCGGCTTGGGGGCAGGGCACGATTTCGGGTATAGAAGGGCCAGCGGGGTGAATATAGGGAAAAAGGCGGCTCAGGATGGACCAGAGCAAGATTGGCCTCAAAAAAGGTGTCGATCGTGCCAAGGTCTTTCCAGTAGCCGGAAAAAGGATAAGCTACGATTCGATAGTGGCCGATGGCTGAGGGGATAACCTCGCGGCCAAAGTCATTCTTAGTTTGATCAGCCAAAACCTTAACCAAAACCTTTGACTCAAATACATAAATCCCCATCGAAGCAAGATAGCGGTCTTGGCTGATGGCCCCCCCTTGTGATTCAAAGAGGCGGGGTGAGGCACGGAAGCGCTCGATGACCGCAGGGTCTTTGGGCTTTTCGACAAACTCCTCAACCATTCCCCAGGCATCCACCCTGAGCAAACCCATGTTCGGAGCCTCTGCCAGGGCAACAGGATAGACACAAATGGTAATCTCGGCCTTATTTTGCCGGTGAAAGCGGATAAGGTCAGCGTAGTTCATCCGATACAGATGATCACCTGACAGTATGAGCATCTGCTCTGACTGATAATACATGGTATGCCTGAGGGTGGCCCGGACCGCATCTGCCGTCCCTTGGAACCAATCAGCCCCTTGTAGAGTCTGCTCAGCAGCCAGAATAACCACTCCGCCGCCTCGAAACATGTCAAACTGATAGGTCTGCATGACATGCCGATTCAGACTGGCTGACATGAACTGCGTCAGGACGAATATCCGATTAATTCCTGAGTTGATGCTATTTGAGATGGGAATATCAATCAGGCGGTATTTGCCGGCAAAGCTTACCGCAGGCTTGGCCCGCTCAAGGGTCAAGGGAAGCAGTCGCGTGCCGCGGCCGCCGCCTAAGATAATGGCAACGACATTGTCTATGCTCATACTCTTCTTTTCGGCTTGTATCAATCTTTGTAACTTTCCTCAGTCTTTGTAACTCTCCCTGATCAATTCGCTCAGGTAGTTTTCCGGATCCTGAATGCCAGCGGCTGGGATGATAAACTCCCGTATTCCGGTTCTCTTGTTGATGAGTTTTAGCCCATGTTCATAATTCTGAAAGGCCTGCTTCAGGAAATCTTCCGCGTTCAGTTTATCTTCCTCCTTCCAGACCTTTTCTACCAGACAGTCAATAGCCTCTTCTGAAAAAGACAGTTTAACCTCATTCCGACTGGAGAATTCCTGCTCAAAGCTTCGAGCCGTATGATAGATAGCCAGGACCTCATCAATCACTGAATCGAGGTCCTTGCGCTCTTCCACAATCCGCCTAGTGATAAGACTGATCCGCTGAGGAGAAAAGGTTAGTCCGTAGCGTTCATGAAACTCCACGCACTTTTCTCTGATAGGCCCCTCGAGGCTTCGCTCCTCTTCCGCCATCAGCTCTCTGAAGCGAGCTTCTCGCTGCGGATCATGAGGATTTTGAAGAATCTTCTCTAACTCTCCCTCTGGATCCTTGACCATGGAAGCGGTAACGACCAGATGGCGAATATCAGTCGAGGGAAGTACATGCTCAAATCTCAACAGAACCCGCTCGACTGCACTGGCTAGACCTCGCGCTCCGGTCCGCTCCTTGAAAGCGTTTTCGGCGATCAGCCGCAGGGCCTCATCCTCAAACTGAAGGTCGATGCCATAGGCCTTGAAATCTTTTTTCTTACTGTTGATAATCGGGCTTTTCGGATTGCGCAGGATATGATATAGGTCTTCGACCTCAAGATTCTCAAAGACCGTTATTACTGGTAGCCTGCCGATAAACTCGGATTCAAACCCGTATTGAATCAAATCTTCAGCCTTGACCATCCGAAGGTACTCGGTTTTCTCGTCTTTTGATTTTACTTCCGCCCCAAATCCTATACCCTGCCGGTTCAATCTCTTTTTTATTATCTCCTCCAGACCGTTGAAAGCTCCGCTCATGATGAACAGGATATGTTTCGTATTGATCTTCTTTCGCTCTCTTTTTCCCGTCTTCTGAAATTCCATCATAGCTTCCATCTGGCTGAGCGGATCCTGGGGAGACCTGAGCTCCACCTCGGTTTCTTCCATGGGTTTGAGCAGGGCCCGCTGCACGCCGGATCGGGAAACATCAGGCCCGATCAGATTGCATGAAGCGGCGATTTTGTCTATCTCGTCCAGATAAATGATCCCATACTGAGCAAGCTAAATGTTTCCATTAGCCTCATGAACAAGATCCCGCACCAAATCCTCTACATCTCCCCCGACATAGCCAGTTTCGCTGAACTTGGTCGCGTCTCCTTTGACAAAAGGAACTCCGATCTTTTTAGCAATCAACTTGATTAGAAAGGTCTTGCCCACGCCTGTAGGACCAATCATAATGATATTATTTTTGATTTCACCCAGGCTGTCATTCTGCTTTTTCTTCTGATTCTGCTCAAACATCCTGACTCGATTGTAATGGGTGCAGATCTTGGTGGCCAGAACCTCTTTGGCTCTGTCTTGCTTGACCAGATATTCATCAAGGTAAGCCTTTAGCTCTTTAGGCTTCATATCAAAGTGGATAGGCAGCGGCTCAGCCGCACTCTTGCTGCTATCTTCCTTGTTATTATCCTTGTTATCCGATTCCCGTTCAGGTCGGGGGCCGAACCCGACCAACTTGATTCCAGGGCCATATTTTTTGGTCAGGTATTCATTCAGATCCTTTTCAATTTCTTTGATATCAAGGTTAACAATCATGGCTGCTTTTCCCCCTTACCTTATTATTTCTAGGTCCGCACATCCATTTTTCGATGAGAAAGCCGCACAATTTCCACAAAGTGCGCAGAATGACAGATAATACCAGCGTATAGCACTAATTATGCCCTTATTATTATAGCATAACTATATAAAAAGACAATGTATTCTGATATTTTATTACTCGGGCGGGGGCAATTGCAATTATTCTGCTGCTTACTCTCCGGAATGAGTTGCCCAGGCTGCTGCCGACAATGGATCAGAAAGCATCTGATCGAGGAAGCGTTTGACATTTTCCCTAAGATCTTGGCCTAACTCATACAGGCTAGCTCCGATCAGAAAAATGGTATCCTCAGGATATTTTTCCCGAATTCGGGGCAGGTTCGAAAGGGTAATGCCTCCTGCGGGAGTCGGAAAAGAAGGCGATAGTGCCCCAAGGGGGGCCAGCAAATTGGTACTGATTTGCTGACAGGTGAGCTCATCAAAGGAAAACCGGCCACTGAAATCCGGGAAAATTACCGCATCCGCTCCAGCCAGACGGAAGATGGTCCCTAACAGGACCTGCGGAGCGATACCCTCACTGCCGGTGAAAAAGGCTCCGCTCAGGGAGGGATGAGCCATGAGGAGAAAGGGGTAGCTTTCGTTTTCGGCAATAGAGCGAAAATAATCAAGCCCTATGATCACAGGCTGCATGAGCAGCCCATCCACTCCTAACTCTAGGGCATAGTCGATCTGCTGCTGCATAACCTGCGGGCTGTCGTTTATGTTAGTAAAGTAGAGTGTTTTTCTCCCACTCTTTTCCTGGGCTCTCAGGAGAGCCTGGCGGCAGAGACGAACCCGATCTTGATAGCTACACCTTGGTTGATTTCCCAAGTTATGGTCATCCTTGATGATATCGATCCCACCGAGAGAAAGCTCAAAGCAGATCTTAGCCAGGTCCGTAGCGCTGCATCCCAAAGGTTTTAGGGCTGTGCAGGTGAGAGGACGGCCCCAAACCCCTACCCTACTCCTCAGCCCTTGCACTCCATAGGCTGGTCCGGTAAATTTTTGGAGGTAATCGGGGGGAAGGGTCAAATCAATAAGTCTGATTCCTTTCTTGAGTGAGATGTTACCGAAAATCAAATTCATGAGCTGATTCAGCGAGCCATTCAAAATATCAGGCGAATAGTCCACAGTTACCCGATACCGATTTTCACCCTCGGCCTGAATATCGGAGATTTGCCCCACAATTTTCTCCAAAATGTATGGATCTGAAATCAAATGCCCTGGCATCTCCACCGTTTGCTCAAAAGCGATCTCGGTAGCCAACTTTTGCGGATTTTCTTCGGTCGTAATCAGGTAAGATGCCCGAATCCAGTTTAATTGAGCCAATTTCCCCTCTCCTTTTTAGATAGGAGTCTAATTTTAAGGATGCATCTTAAGTAGCTCTATATAATCTTAAGTCGCTCTATAAATATCAGATTCTGGAATGAAATAAAGTTTTGAAGAAAGATACCGGCAAATAAGGGCATCCTTAAGTTTAACATCGCTGTTTCTGTTTGACAATATATTTAATGTGCTAGCAGATGTTCCCCATGTTGAAAAAATAATGTTGAAAATATAAAGGGGAGGAGAGAAAATAAAGAGAGAAGAAAGTTAC
>JAILZY010000137.1 GCA_023512255.1 bacterium
TTTGCAGAAATTTCTTAACGCCTTGAAATCTTTAAAAATTACCTCTAATAGAAAATCCAGTAAAATCAAGGGTTCGGAAAAAAGTGCAAAAGCATAGAATATAACTGAACGGTTAACCATTAATGGCCAGCCTGGAATCCAAAAATAGCTTGATTTTTTCTATTTCTCCAACCACCGCTCTACAGGCGGGAAAGGGGGATCTGCCCTGAGCATCGGCTTCAACCAGCTCCCAATCGAATGGCAGAGAGCCGATAAGCTCAAAATCAGGCAATTGACTGACAATAAAATCCCGATCCTTAGAATGGCGCACCTTATTGGCTACTAAAAAAATTTGCGAAATCCCAATCTCAAAAGCTAAACGACGGATATCCTTGGCCGTCTGAAGACTCCGATGACCCGGCTCAACCACAACCAGAAGAGCATTGACCGCCTTGGCTGTCCCTCTGCCCAGATGCTCAATGCCTGCCTCCATGTCCAAAATCAAGACCTCATCCTGTCTCAGCAACAGATGAGTTACCAAGGCCTTGATAAACGTATTCTCAGGACAATAACAGCCACTGCCGCCAGGCTTGGGTGTTCCAAGAGCCAGCAGCAAAATATTCTCAAACCGTACCCCGAACCGCTCAGCCACATCATCCACCGAAGGATTGATCTTAAAGAACCCTCCCCCTGCTCCTGGACGCGCTCCTGTGCGCTCCTCAATCAGAGAGGTTAGGGTACTAAGCGGCTGAATTTTAGCCACCTCCGATTCTGGAAAACCAATAGCTGCGGCCAAATTAGCGTCAGGGTCAGCATCAATGGCTAAAACCCTACGCCCTTGCTGCGAATAAAGCCTGGCCAAAATGGCCGACACAGTCGTTTTACCAACTCCACCTTTACCAGTAACTGCAATTTTCACAATACCTTGAGACTCCTTAGATTGTAGTATTCCCCCTTGGCCTCACCAAAAACTCTAATTTTTAGGAAGACTCTACACCATACCCAAGACGGCGGGAAATCTCCATGGCAGCATTTTTGACCAGCGGGACCAGTTCCTTCTCGATTCTATCGTTAGACATACGATTCACAGGGCCGGAAATGCAAACGCCTGCCACCACGTTCTCAGTATAGTCCCAAACAGGTGCGCCAACACACTTGACATCCTCTTCATATTCTTCATTATCAATGGCATAGCCCTGCTTACGCACCATCTCAAGATGCTTTAGCATCTCACTTTCAGACACAATGGTGTTTTGGGTATACCTTTTTAGCCCTACCTCCTTGAGGAGTTTGCGAATTTCCTCAGGAGACTTATACGCTACCTGAACTTTTCCGGCTGAGGTGCAAAACAAAGAAGCCCGACGACCAATCATAGGAACAATTCGAACCGGACGGCAAGTTTCCATCATATCAACATAGACAACCTCTCCACGATCACATACAGATAGATAAGCAGTTTCCATAGTCTTGGTCGCCAATCTATCGAGGACATCATGAGCCTGACTGACCAGCCCCATTCTCCGCAGGTAGGCTTGCCCGAGTTCAAGACATCTCAATCCTAGCCGATAGTTACCAGTGACAGGATTTTGTTCAATATAACCTTGATAGGACAAGGTGGTGAGTAGCCGAAAGACATTATTTTTAGGTAATTTTAGTCGATAACTTAGGGTGGTAACTCCTAACTCTTTCTCGTTGCTCAGAATGAAAACGTTAAAGACGTCAAGAGCACGAACTACGGACCGGATTAAATAATCATAAATATCTCTTTTCTTCGTCTCGCTCTTCTTCATCTCACCCATTAACCTTTTTCAGTCTACTGTAGAAAGCCTTTCCTGTGATTGCCCTATCCAGCAGAAGCTTGCCTGGTTGCCCCTATCCAGGGGAGAGCGATCTTGTCCCAACTTCCGGCAAGCAGATTTTAGAGCCTATACTAAGAGTACTAAGAGCCTACTATTAGGAAGATCCTTGTACTAAGACACCAGGATAATTGCTAACTTGCAGGTAGTTTTATGAACAGCTTCTACCAGAGGTAAGAGGCAGTTTAACACGCTGTTTTATTCTTGTCAAGAAAAATACCTATTTTTTCAAGGAATCAAAAAGCGATCGGCAATGGATGGGAATTCTTTAGGTGCGATTAAATTTTGGGGGGATAAAATAGAAAGCTGTTTTAATTTTTCCAAAAATCGTCTCTTAAGATGGGGCAAATCTTAGATGGTTCAAAATATTTCACCTTATGATCCACAATCCAAAGCCTTCTACTGACCGAACTCAAGATTACATAATAATTCTATTTGAAATTAGTGAATAATTTAGCGTTACAAAAACAGATTACATTCCTGTTGACTCGACCGAACGGTCGGACCAGAAGACTAAATGGGCGAGAGGGGAAAATTTATCTTGCCCTTTGCAGGTTTTTAATCTTTGATGGCCAGGTTTTAATCTTTGATGGCTTCGATTATACTTTGATCGCTCTTATATATCAGACACCATAAACCCTATATCAGAACAACCATAAACCCTCGAAGGGGCTTAGCTCTTTATTAGGGTTATGTCTCTCAATGGTAGCTAATAAATAAGAGCGACTTTGATTATATTTTCTTGGTTATTTCTTATAATCCTGGTATAATTACCTTGATTTATTATATAAGCCTCAGCTACTTACATAATTACCATAGATACTTCTGCACAACATGCTGATCACTATAGTTATCCCGGTATATAACGGCGCCCGAACTATCAGGGGGTTGGTCGATAAGCTCATAGCTACTGTGGGCAGTGAGGAGCTCCAAATTGTCCTAGTGAATGATGGAAGCCAGGACAACAGTCAGGAAGTCTGTCGCTCCCTGAGTAGAGAGTATGGGCCGATAGTCAAATTCATTGACCTGGCCAAAAACTTCGGCGAGCACAACGCGGTCATGGCTGGTCTACATTACGCCGAAGGTGACTATGTGGTCATCATGGATGATGATTTCCAGAATCCTCCACAGGAGGTGCCTCTTCTGGTTCAGGAAGCGCTCAGGCATAACTATGATATTGTCTATACCTACTATCCTAAAAAGGAGCATTCATGGCTGCGGAATCTAGGCAGTTGGTTCAATGACCAGGTGGCTAACATCCTGCTAGAGAAGCCTCGAGGGCTTTATCTTTCAAGCTTCAAGTGTCTGAGCCGCTTTGTGGTCAATGAGATTATCAAATATAGCGGACCATATCCCTACATTGATGGTCTGGCCCTTCGGTGTACTCGAAATATCGGACGGGTTCAGGTCCAGCACAACAAACGCTTGGAAGGAAGATCAGGCTACACCTTCCGCAAACTGGTCCGGCTGTGGCTTAATATGTTTGTGAATTTTTCGGTGATGCCTCTTCGGGTCAGCTCCATGCTGGGGCTGCTGTTCACTCTTGTTGGCTTTGTTCTTGGGGTTCTAGTGATTGTAGAAAAGCTGTCTAATCCGGCGACACCGCTTGGTTGGGCATCGCTGATCGTTACGGTTATAGCCTTCTCCGGCGTCCAGCTTGTCATGCTTGGCCTTGTGGGCGAATACCTTGGCCGCATGTTCCTGACCAATAACCAAACCCCGCAGTTTATAGTTCGGGGGGTGTACCAAGAAGAGGCAAATCGGGGAGGTTCCCAGGAAGAGGCGAAATGGGGTACTAAAAATGGCAGCCATGAACAAAATGAATCTCCAAGAGAAGCTTAGCTGCTTTGAAGGCAAGGATATCCTGATTACCGGAGGGCTGGGGTTTATCGGCAGCAATCTGGCCATCCGGCTCATCGAGCTTGGGGCTAAGGTAACCCTCCTTGATGCCATGATCGAGGATCATGGAGGGAATCTCTTTAATATCGAACCGATTAAAGATCAGGTCAGGGTCAACTTTAGCGATGTTAGGGATGAAAACAGCCTCAGATATTTAGTGCGTGGCCGTGACTACATCTTTCACCTGGCTGGACAGAATGATCATGTCCTCAGTCTGCAAAACCCCTTCCCCGATATCGACATCAATATCAAAGGAGCAGCTATTCTGCTTGAGGCCTGCAAACGCTATAATCCGTCGGCCAGGCTTATCTACACCGGAACACGGGGTGAGTATGGTCCTGCTGTCAAGTTGCCAGTCAGTGAGGATATGCCGATCAACCCTAAGGGCATTTATGAGCTGTCGAGCCTCACGGCTCAAAAGCTGTTTCAGATTTATCATCACAACCATGCTATCAGGTCTATAACCTTACGGCTGACCAATATTTACGGTCAGCGGGCCCAGATGAAGCACAATCGCTTCGGCGTAGCCAACTGGTTTATCCGCCTGGCTATTGATAATGAAACCATAAAGGTTTTTGGCGACGGCTCCCTGCTGCGGGACTTTCTCTACATTGATGATACGGTTGAAGCTATCCTGCTTTGCGCAGCCACTGAAGAGGCCTACGGCGAGGTATTCAATGTCGGCAATGATCATCCATCAAGCTTTCTTGAGCTAGCCAAAACCATCATTGAAGTGGCTGGAACTGGCCGGTGGGAATTTGCTCCTTTTAGCCCAGAGCGGGCGGCTCAAGAACCAGGCCATTTCTATTCGGATATTTCTAAAATCAGGCGAATAGTTGGCTGGGAGCCAAAATCATCCCTAGCTGAAGGAATCAGAAAGACGGTGGAATATTATAGGCAGTATAAAACTCACTATTGGTAAGTTTCTAGTAAATTTGGGTAAGTTTTTTCCTAAATTTCACTCCTACTGAGTAGGACCTGCAAAGATGGAGATGCAGATTCCATTCTTTGAGCTAAAAAAACAATATCTTAGTATCCAAGAAGAAATCGATCAGGCTGTGGCCAGGGTGTTGCAGAGCGGCTGGTACATTCTGGGCAGGGAAGTAGAGGCTTTTGAAACCGAGTTTGCTGCCTACTGCCAGGCTCGCGCCTGTGTTGGCGTAGCCTCAGGGACCGATGCTATAAGACTGGCCCTTACGGCCTGCGGAATTGGGGCAGGAGATGAGGTCATCACCGTCCCCAATACTGCCGTGCCGACAATAGTGGCCATCTGCCTGGCCGGAGCCAAGCCGGTACTGGTCGATGTTGATCCTGCGACCATGACTATGGACCCTGAGCGGCTCAAAGCCTATCTGGAGACTCAAAGTACCCCCCTGAAAGCCAAAGCAATCATTCCGGTGCACCTGTACGGCCAGCCCGCTGATATGGAGCCCATCCTTGAAATAGCTCGATTCTACGGCCTTCGGGTAATTGAGGATGCCTGTCAGGCCCACGGAGCCGAATATCAGGGAATCAAAGTGGGGAGTTTGGGTGATGCCGGCTGCTTCAGCTTTTATCCGACTAAAAACCTCGGCGGCTACGGCGATGGGGGAATGGTGGCGGTGAATGATGAAAAGCTGGCTAGTCGCTTGCGGATGCTTAGAAATTATGGAGAAGAGAAAAAATATTACAACGCCATCTTAGGCTGTAACAGCCGGCTAGATGAATTGCAGGCCGCTATTTTGCGAGTTAAATTGCGCCACCTCGATGCCTGGAACAGCCAAAGAAAAATCATAGCCGCACGCTATCACTCGCTCCTGTCCGACACTGATTTGATTCTGCCCACCGAGGCATCCTATGCCAAACACATCTGGCACCTCTATGTGGTCCGCTCACCAAACCGCGACCGGCTGCAGCAGCACTTAGCAGATCATGGTATCTTGACCAGTATCCATTATCCGCTCCCTGTTCACTACCAGAAAGCCTATCAGTGGTTAGACTATCCAAGGGGCGCCTTTCCCGTAGCTGAGCGCTGCTCGACCGAGATTCTTTCCCTGCCCCTCTATCCTGAGCTCACTGATGAGCAGATCGAATACATTGGCCAGGTTATCCGGCAGGCTAAAGCTAGCGGGGGGAAGGAAAGGAGGGGTAGATGAGAATTGGAAAGAGATGAATATGCAGCCATGTTCAGGCTGGAGGATGATTACTGGTGGTATCAAGGATTGCGGCAGATCACCTTTCACTTCCTAGATAAATTTATTAGCCAACAAAAATTGCAGCAGCCAGGATCAGGGGCTAAGATTTTGGATGCCGGATGTGGGACTGGAAAGCTACTTGAGGAATGCAGCCAGATCGGCAAGATGATGAGAGGCTATCGGGCCTTTGGGTTTGAATTTTCTGAATACGCCCTTCCATTTCTGAAGATGCGGGGGCTGAGAAAGCTCGTGCAGGCCTCGATTTGCCAACTACCTTTTCGCAGCCTGAGCTTTCAGGCACTTATCTGCCTTGATGTTTTGTGTCATACTGGAGTGGACAGTGACCGCCAAGCGCTGGTTGAAATTCACCGTGTGCTAGAGCCAGGAGGACTGGTGATTATCAACCTTCCGGCTTTTGAATTTTTGCGAAGCTCACACGACTTTGCTGTTCATACAAGGCGAAGGTACAGGCTGAAGGAAGTGCGACAGAAGCTGCATGAGTGTGGGTTTTCTATCAAAGTGCTAACATACCGAAATACTCTTCTCTTCCCACTGGCCGCGGCGGTCCGACTAATCAGGCGGGCAGCGATCTTTGGGGCAGGCAGAGGCAGTCAACAGAGGGGCAAGGAGTGCAAAAAATCAGACCTTCGACCTCTGCCATCATCAATTAACCAACTGCTGTACGGCATCCTGGCCTTTGAGAACGCGCTCTTGGCCCGCGGTCTGACCTTTCCCTTCGGGCTGTCAGTGTTTTTTGTGGCCGTCAAAGATGGTGATAAGGAAGGCAAAAGAAAGTAGTAAGCTAAGGCCAACAATATATGTCAAAATATTTTCGCTCTTATTTATTAGCTACCATTGAGAGACATAACCCTAATAAGAGCTAAGCCCCTTCGAGGGTTTATGGTT
>JAILZY010000172.1 GCA_023512255.1 bacterium
ACTATTGTCTTTTACCTCAATACCCTTACCCTGCGGCTTATCTCCTCCTCCTAATTTAAACATGGGGAACATCTGCCTAGGCTGCAAGCAATAAGAGTAATGAGGACATGAGCGAATCAATTTCCATGCGGCTCAAGAAAGATTGTCCCCTCGAATCTCTCATTGCCGCAGAATCTTCCCTTGACCTGGGCAAATCTTCGGCCGGCATCGGGTGTCATCACTAGGGTGAGCAGGGCAGTGATGGTGCCTTGGGCTGTGGCTGGATTAAAGGGTAGTTCGGCAAAAAGACCCCCCTGGCTATGGCTGGGGAGCAGTTTTTCAGCCTGCCTATTTTGGCGGCCATGTAGCTGGTGATTGACCATCTGCCCCGAACCTGCCAATATCCTGCTCTCGGGCTAGTTGCACTTTGGCTGGGGAGAAAGGAGGTTATCGTCATCTGAAACCTGCCTTTCCCTGCCGGTAGGGTGCAATTTCCGATTGGGGTAGCTGTGGCTTCGACTACATAGCCACCGCTCAAGGTTCCATCTTTGAGCAATACGGTCTGGCCGCGGCATATCACCCTGGCCTCGGTCAGTTGCCATCCTGCTGAGGCTTCCTTCACTGGGTCTGGCCCTTGCGGTTTCTCAAGAGAAGATCTGGCCACAGCAGTCGGCAGATATGGCAGTATGGATAACAGCGCAAGGATTAAGCCAAAAGCAGCAGCTGCTGCTATTGCCCATCTCTTTTTACTCTTACATGGTATCATGTATGGTATCATAGTATCTTACCCTACCTCCTCATCATTATCAGTCTAAGTTTCGCTAATAAAGTGCACAAGCTGGGCGGACCCCAAGGGCCGCAGGCTACAATTGATAGCGTAATTGATCCGCTGCGCAGCTTTTGTTACGCACTTAGCCAAAGAACCACTAAGCGATCAACCATAATGAGTTATATCATTCTAGGAGTTATATCATTCTAGCCAGGCTACGTCGTCATTTTGTCAAGTTATAAACCTTTATGGCAGATGTTCCCCATGTTGAAAAAATAATGTTGAAAATATAAAGGGGAGGAGAGAAAATAAAGAGAGAAGAAAGT
>JAILZY010000138.1 GCA_023512255.1 bacterium
ATCAGTTAACTTTCACAAAATGTGTGAGTTAACATTCTGGAATATAAAGCTTTTCAGGTGTTCGCTCTGGATTCAGGATAGACGGACACAATATGAGGAGAAAAAATGAGTATGGGTCAAGAAGATAGCGCTAAAACCAAAAACCAGCCGCGAATTTCCCTCAGTATCACCGAAGAGGTCGAAAGAGGGCTTTACGTAAACCAGGTCATTATCGGCCATTCTCAAAAGGAATTCATTATCGACTTCGGATTTTTGGCCCCACCGGGAAATAAAATCAAGATTCAAACCCGAGTGATCACTAACCCAATTGATGCCAAAATTCTCTACCTGTCGTTAAAAGAAAATCTTGAAAAATATGAAGAGAGATTCGGCACAATTCCGGTTCAGCTCCAAAAACTGCCCCCTGATGAGGGAACGCTACCCATCCATTGAGGTAATTTTCTCAAGGCGATGATTATCACACCTTATCTACCAAGCAAAAGGTCATATAACACCATAATACAACCCATATTCCCGATCCTGGGAAAGAATTGGGTCGATAAGAGAAGGGAGGATATCCTTCCCCAATTATCATCACAAGCATTAAGACAAGCATCAAAACTTCCCGCAAGTTGAGCGAAGCATTTATCTAGATAGGACTTGTGATAGGCTCAAAGTTTAAAACTCTTATCCTAAGGAGGTTAATATTATGAAAAAAACCGCGGCTCTTATAGTCATAGGAACCCTTTTGATCGGCTCTTGTTATCTGATGAGCGGTTGTGCGGCCAGCAATACGGCTAAAGGCGCAGGAATTGGTGCAGCAGCAGGGGCTACACTCGGTGGAATCATAGGGCATCAGTCAGGACATGGGGCTCAAGGCGCGATCATTGGAGGAGTTGCTGGTGGTGCTCTCGGTGCCCTAATCGGCAAGCGTCTCGATAGACAAAAGGAGGAGTTGGAAAAGGTCCCTGGAATGCAAAATGTTCAGGTCAATGAACAGGAGCAGACAATTAGCGCCTCTATCCAGATACTGTTTAATGTAGACAGTGATCAGATTAAACCGGGCGAAGCTAAAAAGCTCGATGAGTTAGCCGCTGTTTTCGCTAAGTATCCAGAAAATATAGTGGTAATTGAAGGACACACTGACAGTGATGGCTCCGAGGAGTATAACCAAAAACTTTCAGAAAGAAGAGCCCGCTCGGTGGAGAATTATCTTAGAGGAAAGCACCTTAATATCGCAAGTCTCAGTTCTGTAGGGTATGGCGAATCAAGACCGATTGCATCAAATGACACGCCAGCGGGAAAAGCAGCTAATCGCCGGGTGGAGTTAAAAATTTCCGTTGATCCCAAAAGAGTTCCACAAGAATAAGTTAAAAAGCCTAAAATCCCAGGGGGAGGGAGCACCACCATAAGCTCACCTCCCTCTCACACACATAAGCTTCCCCTAATATCAACAAGAGACATGACCAAAGCCAAGCAGCTTCTCCATCCGGCTAAAAACATATGAGAAGCCCTGAACCCGTGGGCTCTTATTCCCTTCAATCGTATAGAGCATACCATATTTAAGCTGATGAACTAACCCAACATGCCCCTGCCAGTTGTCTGCCTTAACCCGCCACCAGAAAACTAAATCTCCAGGCTGCGGAATATATCTATCAGAGGGGCTTTTGGCCCAGCCCTTTTTCTGAAATTTTTTCAATAAATCACGGGCGCTTGCCGAATAAGAAAAGGGCATTTTTTCTTTTTCTCCACCAGCAGCCTGCAAAAAACACCAGCTTACAAACGAGGCACACCACGGATTCCCTGCGCCAAGTCCAGCTGGAGCCAAATACTTACAAACCCAAGGGCCTTGATTATTCCCACCAACTTCACCTGCTCCTGCTTTGAGCTCACTAATAGCCGCGCTCAAGGCTGCCCGCCCTATGCCGCTTCCTCCCGCCTCCTCGGGCGGCATCTCCTGGTAGTTTATAGCGACAGGGCGGTCAATCACAGGTTTAGGATGTGTGAGACTCCACCAGGTCAGCGGGCCTACCTGTCCATCTACCCGAAGCGGCTCACCATGCTGATCTAGATTTTGAGATTGAAAGGCCCGGACCGCATTGTATGTTTCTACTCCAAAGATGCCATCAAGACTGACCGGAAAGCCGTGCTCGACTAAAAGTTTTTGAAGCTGTAAAACCTCTTCTCCTTGAGCCCCTTTCTTTAGTAGGCTACTCATACATAATCCTCCATGTGTAAATTAAGGGGAAAACCCTTTTGAAAAAGGGTTTTCCCCTTAAACCCTTTTCCTAAAACTTTAATATTAATCAAAGTTTTAGGAGGATGGTTTGGAAGGAACCCTTATTGAATAAGGGTTCCTTCCAAAATTCACAACTCCACTTCAATCCAGCTCAAGGCAATAAGTTATCAAGACATGAAGTCTGTCCCAAATACTTCTTAAACAGGCATAGAGCATCTGCTGGAGAAAAAGCGCCATCCCGATTAACATCTGCACACTCAGGGCACGGACCTAATCCCAAATAGCACCGGAAGGCAATTAGCGCATCCTGCGGCGTGATCGCTCCATCTGCATTCAGATCCCCCGTGCAGGCTCTGAGGCAGAGACAGCCGCCAGATGAGGAAAGATTAGCCAAATCATCGGTTAGTTTCTCAAGCCCAAGTGAGAAGCACTCATTGTCAAACCCTCCAGCTATCTTAAATTTCAACCAGACAATATAGCCGCTCGCTTTCTTCTGGATACCACCAGCAGTAGATATTCCAGCTACTCTGAGCCTGCCAGGGCTGACCTTACTGACATCGAACAGGGCAAAAGAGGCGACCAAATCTCCCCGCTCATAGGCCATATATTCCATGACAGCAGGATCATAGGTAAATTCAAACCCCAGGCTACTAATCCCATACGGCGCAACTTGGATCCGCACCGGAATCCGCACTTCATCTCCTCTTCTGCCCTGGGCAGCAGGCACATCTAGATTGCCCGAATCATCTTCCTGACATACCCGCGGCTGCGGGTAGCAGCCAACCCATTGACCATGCTGGCAGGTGGCTTTGGTTTTCCCATCCGGGCAAACTTGATAAAGCTCCTCATCTATCTTGCCGTCGCAATCATTATCGAGGCCATCGCACACCTCATCCTGAGGCTTGGGGGCAGTACAGCCAACCCAGCGGCCATTTTGGCAAATTTCTTGGCCACTTCCACAAGCCGTGGAGCAATCTCTGACCAGCTCCTCATCTATCTTGCCATCACCATCATTGTCCCGGCCATCGCAGATCTCCTGAGCGATCCTCCCAGCGACAATTTCCCCATAGCCCTCTCTAGTCAAGATCGTCTTGCCAAACTGCACCGAAAGGGCCCTCTTCCCCGGCCAGGCGTTTTGATCGACCGCAAACTCAACTAGATATCTATTTCCCTTCTCGCCGCGATCGGCCTCAAGCACTCTCGTCCTCACTCCCTGGCCAAGGTTGACTCTCAAGCTCTCTGCACTCGGAGAGGCATTGACAATACTGATCCATTGCCGGAAGCTTTTTCCCTGCTCAAATAAGAGGGGCTTTTCCAATTTGATATCAAGATAGGGCTGATATACGTTCTGAGTCAGCCCACCGCTAGTCTCTGCATAGGCGGAAAACCTAGATGGTTTATAACTCTTCAAGACCTCCTTATAGTTTGTTCCATACTCATATTCTGCACGAGGGGCAGGATATGAAGACTCAGTAACTGTAAAACAGCTCCGAATGGTAAAGCGGCTGATCAGCCGGCGAACATAAGCCACTGATGCGGCTGATGAAGAAATATTCAACTTTGCAGTATCGAATAGAGCAGTGTAGATTCCATCCTCGGCAACCTTATCCCCATTTTGGCCACTATCAGACATCTCAACCGTGGTTATCAGGAGGCCGTTCGGGTCGTATATCCGCGACAGGACATCTACTTTAGTCAGTCGATATTTATTGGAAACCGAAGCATAGATGGGCACTTTGGGATAATCCTTTCCGAAGCTAATCAGGGGAGTATCGAGCCAGACCTGCGCATCAATATCCTGATTATCGATATAGGCTAAAAGATATACATTCCCCTGAGTTATTGATGGCCCTGTGTAGGCAGCGGTAGTGCCTATTGGCCGGCTAGCCATGATGGTGGCGGTCCATTGACCAGACTGAGGCTTTTTCACCTTCCGTCCTAGAAATCTTCCCTTCTGCTGGGTATTGTCAAGGCTGCTGGAAAAGGTAGCTGAGGCTGGATTCGCTAGGCTAAAGGAGTAATTTTGAACATTTACACTTTCTGGAAATAGGTAAAATTTCACATCCTTTGAATTCTCAGGAACCGTGAAACTGATGGTGCTATAGAACAGGTTATTATTGCCCAAGGTCACCGTTTTCCACTCAAGCTTTCCAAAATGGTTATACATGACTGTCCAGCCGCGCTTTTTGGCTATTGATTTTACTATGCCCATTTTCAAATTCATCAGGCTTCCGTCATTCTCTGACATGATGACATTCTCGCCGCTTGTTTCCGAAGCGATATTCTGCATGGTTGTCTCGTCCGCATCACCGTAGGAAAAGGTATGGATGATCACTCCAGCATCCCGAGCCCGCTCTACCTGGGTCCAAAGGTCCTCTCCTGTGGTCTGTCGGCCATCGGACATAAGAAAAATTTCCGCGCCAGCCATATGATCTGGACCATGAGTGGCCGCAAAGGTATCGAGCGCGGTTTTCAGAGCCAGGTGAATATTAGTCAGGCCGGTTGGCTCGAGGAAGTTAGTCAGAGTGCTGGCGCTGTTATAACGGTCATAATTAAAAAGTTTATCAACTGCATGATTATAAGCAAAGGTGCCAATGTAGTCATCTGGCTCTGAGCTGTGATATAAGAACATGCCAGCTTCCTGAACATACTGGCTGGCCGGAATGCCATACTCTTCATAGCTCATACTGCCGGAGCGATCAAGAAGCAAGATTCTTCCTGGTACCGCACCCTCATGCTCCACATATCTTAATTCGACCTCGGGCATGGTTGAAAAGTCGATTGCCGGTCTGACCCCGTCAGTGTGATGTCCGATCAGGTCAACATGATTAAGACAAGCCACTGCCCAGCCATCAAGAGCGTACAACTGATTAACCCACTCATTTATCGGGCCGTCATTAGCAGGGTCAGCATCATCAATTACCGCTGGCGTCAAGGCTTGGGTTACCAATGTTCCGGTTGAGGGATCGGTGTATTCAATAGTGATTGAATGATCGCTGTGATTACAGAACTGGTGAGGCGTATTGGCATTCATAACCGTAATAGGGTCGCCAACAGTTACCCGAACCGGAAAGCTTGCTTCTCCAGGAAAGTGGCCCGAATAATATCCGTAATCCTTACTGTATTCATCGGAAAGGCCATAAAAATAATGCCCGAATTCATGGGAGGCCACATCGTGAATGTTAGACCTCCAGCCCCGTCGAATATTCAAATGATGCACTAGACTGTTTATCCATCCGCCTAGGGTAGCCGAAGATGTGCCCGGGCCCATATCCCAGCGGATATCAGCAGATGCCCAGGCTCTGGCCTCATTACTGATGAGCACTCGGCGGATGTAGTGCTTTCCTTCGCTCATCTCATAGACATGCTGAGCAAAGAGCCGAAGATCATGCTCCAATTTATCTTTAGCCTGCCACTGATGTCCACTGCTGTCAAGAATGGGATTGCCAGAGTTGTCAGTAACTAGGTCATGATCAAGATCACCGCTGTAGGACAAACTTACGGTAATGCCGCCATCGGCTCCGACACTGGCTGCCTGGACAGAACGAATACAGCCAGAGGGTAATAATCCGAATGATAATAATAATGATAACAAAAGCGGCAATGAAACTGCAATAATGAAGCTGGTTTTTTTGAACATTGTTCATCTCCTCCTGTAAGGGGGGTAATAAGTTAGTAGTGGATATTAAGTTATTGGTGTATACAAGGTAATCTTTTTATGTATTTTAAGGGGAAGATTCCGATTGCAGACGCAGGCGCGAACTTCAATGGTAAATCGACGATCAGCGGATGAGCGAGATTATTTCTTTCACCAACCCCTATTATGGTATTGTTTTGGTGCAAAATATATGCCAAGCAAGAAAGATTTTGGAAGGAACCCTTTTTGAAAAAGGGTTCCTTCCAAACCATCCTCCTAAAACTTTAATATCTTAACTTAATATTAAAGTTTTAGGAAAAGGGTTACAAGGGGAAAACCCTTACTCGATAAGGGTTTTCCCCTTTAATTTAATGTCAACGAAGATGACAGCAGGTAAACAAGATGGACAAATATGCCGATGAATTATCAGTTTTAACATCTTCAGTAATTCAGCGTTCGGATTGTAATCAAGATGAGGAAAAATCATTATGAAAAAGAAGAGAGCGGTTTTGATCCTAATTATACTGGTCAATATCGGATGCATTCTTGGCTGGCCCTTTGAGTGTGGATTTGCAGGTGAGGCCGATCAGCCCCTATTCTTGACCGGGGATGGACTTTGTGGCCAAGATTTCAACCAATCCCCAAGCTCTTGGGAGCTTCCATTCCAATATGCCCAGACCTCCTGGCCATCCATACACCGGGATGGCCGAAACTCAAACTACCTCCC
>JAILZY010000139.1 GCA_023512255.1 bacterium
TGACATCCTTAGAAAGTTACCTCTAATAGCAAATCCAGTAAAATCAAGGCCTTGGAGAAAAAGTGCAAAAGCATAGATTTTAAAAAATTAATCTAAAAATTAGTAAGTTATTTAAACATTAAATAACTGCTAAAATTGGTATAAATTTTGCATAGCAAATTTTTAACAATAGCTCAAATCCCAGCAGGAGCGATGCCTCGAATTATTTACTTGCCATTTCTGACGACCAAAAGCAGCGCACAAAAAGTAAAATCTTAGCTCTTCACAGAATCCAACACCTTAGCGGCGAGGTCACATAAGGCAGGTTGACTGCTTATCTCACCTTTGTTTTTTCATCTGCTGGACCAAATAATCCTTGGTTATTTAAGCCAAAACGGGCAGATGTTTAGTAAGGTTAGTAAGTTAGTAAGATTTCAGCTTTTTGGATGCCTGGCAGGGCAGAATGACCCAAAAGAGCAAAGGCCTTATTGAGAGAAGGGTGGTAAAAAATGAACAGGTTAGAAAATTTTATTAGCTTAGTAAAATTGAGAACAGCTTTAATAGTAAGTTATGGAGTAATCTGGACGATAATAGGTTGTTTTTCAGTCTGGGGCATTTCCCCTCGGCAAGCTTTAGCTACAGCCATTACTGATACCAACCAGACTGAAAGTTATGCCTCGACTGATGATGGCTCTTCCTCCCCCCTTCCCTCCAGCGAGCTTGATGCACAAGGCAATCTCTTGCCTGATTCTGTTGCCTCCTTTAGCATAATCAAGGCAGATAATGATAGCCTTAGTGATCCTAATCAGCCCCCTCCACCTAATCAGACTTATAATCAGACTCAATCATCCACGCCTACTCAGAATCTCTTTCTGGCCGAAGGGCCGGATGCCGGTATTCCTCAGCCACCTGCGCCTACTCAGGATCGGTCAATCACCTCTAGTCAGACTCAGTCCCCTGCGACTACGGCTAATAAGTCACTTCCTGCCTCTGTTCCCCCTTCCCCTGGAGCGGCTGAAAATTCTGATTGCCCTGACCAGAATCCACCTATTTATCCCCCCTATTCTAGCCTCATCGCTAGCCTTATCGGGCAGTCATTCCCTATAGTTAAAGCCGCAGTCAGCTTTTTTTACCTCTCTGATCTAACCACGCCTTTTTATACCACCCAAGCTGATGAAAGCGGTTATTTTAGCCTAGCTCTTAATTCTTCTCCTCCTGAGGCTGATAAAGATAAAGATGCTGATCAAGATAAAGCTGATCAAGATAAAAAAGATAAAGATGATGAATATATCCTCATAGCTGTCAGCGGCGGGCAGGTGGTAGATGCGGATAATAACGGCCTTCTAGACAGCCGGCCAACCCCCAACACCGGCTCTTTTCACGCCTTGGTCAGTCTTTCTCAGCTCACCAGCGGCCGTCTGCTCAGGGTCTCTGTCCTGACAGATATTGTTTGGCGTTATACCCGACATATACTTAATCAGACAGACAAAAGAGGCCTTGCGATCCGGCTTGAGGAGATAGCCAAAATTCTTCTCAAGGAAGACAAAGGTGATTTCGATGGCGATGGAGTGGTCAAGGCCGCGGATTTTTTGGCCTTTGATCCTACCAACAGCCATCATTGGGCTGGGCTTAATTTTGACTACCAGCGTCTTTTTACTGAGGATGAAAATGGGAAGTCAATTATCAACTGCTACTATCAGAATAATGAGCAAGAGCTGTTAGAGCTTCTGGACAAGGCTTTTGGTGCTCTGCTTACCCTTTATCCAACCCTGGGGGACAAAAATCCAGTGGTCAAGATAGAGGTTGCGCCTTTTGGCCGTGGTCGGGTGTTTGAGGCGAGCGGCAGGCTTCATTTTGATTCTGAAGGTGATCCCAATCAAAATCTTGTTGCTGCCTTTTTTGACAAAAACCCCGGCCGTAAGGTAGTGCTGACGGCCGAGCCGATAGCTGAAACCAAGATTTTAGGCTGGGAGGGCTGCGATGCGGTCTCGGCTGATCTAACCCAATGTGAATGTCAGCTGGATCAAGACCATACAGTCAGGGTGTCTTTTGGCTATAAGGAAACTAAGATAGTGCCCAACTTCATTGATTTAAGCGAGGCTGAGGTAATCAGGGATAACTACACCCTGCTGGTAACAATCGATCCTGCCGACAGCGAGCTTCAGCAGAAGATGGCTGCCCTGACAGCCGGCTGGTATGTTGTTGGCTCCACGGGATATGGTTTTTTACTCAAGGTAGTATCAGTCGACAAAATCAGCGATCTGGTCTATAGGCTTGAAACCAAGGAAGCCACCTTGGATGAAGTTGTCCTTCAAGGCACCGGCACCTTCAGCTGGAAGATGACCCATAAAGACCTAGCTTTGCCAACCGCCACGCCGGTGAGATTAAAAGCTGGCCCAAACTCTCCTCCAGTTTGGCTTCTTCCCTCCCAGGACCCTAATGACAAGGTCTTTACCCTGGTCCTCGGTGATCAGCCGCCTGATCCTCAGCGCCAGCGAACCTACTCGCTAACGGCAGGAACCGGAGAGGTAGAAGTTAGGTTAGAGGTGGAAGGACCACAGGAGATAGATATAGTGGTAGACGGATCTTTAAGTTTAGAACTTCAACTTGATGTTGGGATGTCTTTTTCTTTTTTCAAGGGGCTTGAAAGCTTTCGTTTTATTCCTAAAGTAATAGCTAAACAGAATCTGAGTGCTAGTCTCCAAGCAAAATTAGAGCTATTTGAAAAGGAGAAGAGGCTAAAATTTAAAAGTAAGAAAATAACACTTGCCAGATTACCATTTAGCTCAATCAAATTTTTTATTGGGCCAGTGCCAGTTTTTATTACTCCTCAAATAGAAGTCCTTGTTGGGGTTGATGGTACGTTAACGGCTAATATTAAAGCAGAGATAGAATTTGAAGAGTCGGTAGAGGCTGGCATATCGTATAATAAAAATCTTAATCCAGCACTGACAAAAATAATGAATGTCCCCCCTGTAGATTTTAAACCATCCTTGCCGCACGTCGAAGGAGGTTTTGAATTAAAATTCTATCTTGAACCTGAAGGAGAGCTTCTTATATATGGGGTAGCAGGGCCAGCTATTCCTCTTACTTTTTTTCTTGCCCTTGAGGGTACAGTACCACCATCAGGCTGTGTCGAGGTCGATTGTAAGCTCGGCATAGAGAGTGAATTTAAATTATTAGAGTTGAATAGAAAGTTTGGCAAGTATTTGGGAGAAATAGACATAGAAATCCCGCTCACGATTAGGCTGGAATGGGAGCTGGGCGAATGGGAATTTTGCGACCATGCGCCTGGTGCGCCTCCACCGTCTGAAAAGCTGCCGCACCTTGAAGTTAGAGGCTCAAATGTGTCCAAGATCATTGAGTATAATTACAAGGGAACGATCAGTCAGACATACCAGCTGATCAATAGAGGTAATAAGCCGCTGGACTGGTCAATTAGTTATTCCCCGGATGGTATCTTTTCTGTATCACCCCAAAATGGGCGGCTGGAAGGTGGAGAGAGTGTTACGGTAACCGCCTCGGTGAGGGGCGCTGATCTTGAAATTGGCAAGTATAAAAACACGATAACCTTTAAGAATAGATCTGTCAGCGAATCTTTCAGCCGTTTTTTTGAAATCACTGTCAATCCGCCGCAGATCCCTCTGCCGACCCTGCGCGCTGCCAAAATCTTGGCCACCAAGGTAATCTTGAACTGGATCGTCAACAACACAGAGAATATAGATGGCTATTGGCTTTTAAAATCGACCGACCCTAATCCTCAGATAGAGGATAAAGATTGGGATTTGGCTGCAGAAGTTCCTGATAAGAACCAATTTTCCTACAAAATCAGTAAGCTTTCTCCGGACACCGTCTACTATTTTATGATTATTGCTTATAATAAGCAGGGATTTGAATCTGAGCCGCCGCCAAATCTTTCCTCGCCCCCAAATTTTCTCAAGACAACAACCAGCTGTTATATTCAGGCTGGCGAAGAGACGATTCAGGAGGCAATAGATACTGTAGCCGAGGGGAAGACGCTGTTTGTAACGCCTGGGGTTTATTATGAGAATATTGATTTTAAGGGTAAGTCACTTACCCTAAAGAGCACAGATCCGACTAATGCTGAGGTGGTGGCTTCAACTATTATTGACGGCGGCCAAAAAGGGAGGGTAGTTACTATTTCTATTGGTAAAGATAAAACCGCTGTCCTATCTGGCTTCACCATTCGAAATGGTAAAGCCACCGGCAACGGCGGCGGGATTTTGTGCTCTGGCAATATCACCATCAGCCACTGCACCATCAGTGGAAATTCAGCTAGCCACGACGGCGGCGGGATTGACTGCGGTGGTGATAGGCCGGCCACCATTACCATCAGCAACTGCACCATCAGCGGAAATTCAGCCCGCTCCGGCGGCGGGATTTGGTGCAATTGTTATAAACGTACCACCATCAGCAACTGCACCATCAGCGGAAATTCAGCTTCATGGGGCGGTGGTATCTGTCAATTTTACTATACCAATATTACCAACTGTATTCTCTGGGCCAATTCAAATGATCAAATTTATAATTATGGCCACCTCTCCATCACCTACTCTAATATCCAAGGTGGATGGGATGGTGAGGGCAACATCAATGCTGATCCGCTGTTTGCCGATCCTGAACATGGAGACTATCACCTTAGGCCTGGCTCAGCCTGCATCAATGCCGGCCACCCAAGGATGCACGATTCAGATGGCTCCCGCATTGATATGGGTGCCTTTGGAGGAGGTGGGGAGAATTATCCACTGATGATAACATATATTGTTGCGGCTGACGGCAGCGGCAATTTTTCTAAGATTCAAGAGGCTATAGATTCAAGTATATCAGGCGACACAATCATAGTAAAAGCTGGCCTCTATCAGGAGAACCTGGCAATAATAGGAAAGGAAATATCCTTAATCAGCCAAGACGGCCCAGAGCAGACCATTATTGACGGCAGTAAGAAAGAAAGAGTTATTTGTTGCATTGGAAGGATAAGATTGAAGGCTTCACTATTCGAAATGGTGAAGCCGACGGCGGCGGGATTTGGTGCTCTGGCAATACCACCATCAGCCACTGCATCATCAGTGGAAATTCAGCCACTATTGGCCACTACGGCTGGGGCGGCGGGATTTGGTGCTCTGGCAATACCACCATCAGCAACTGCACCATCAGTGGAAATTCAGCCCGCGGCGACGGCGGCGGGATTTACTCCGAGTCTGATAGCCAGACCACCATCAGCCACTGCACTATCAGTGGAAATTCAGGCGTCGGGATTGGGTGTTCTGATACTACCATCAGCAACTGCATCATCAGCGGAAATTCAGCTAGCGGCTCCGGCGGCGGGATTCGGTGTTCTGATACTACCATCAGCAACTGCATCATCAGTGGAAATTCAGGCGATTTCGGCGGCATCAGCGGAGCTTTAGTCAGCTGTGGCGGCGGAATTTTCTGTGATGGCAATACCACCATCAGCAACTGCACCATTAGCGGAAATTCAGCCGATTTCGGCGGCGGGATTTACTGCGGTTATAAGAGCCAAATAACCATCAGCAACTGCACCATCAGCGAAAATTCAGCTAGCGGCTCCGGCGGCGGGATTTACTGCAGCCAGTATAGCCCTACCACCATCAGCAACTGTATTCTTTGGGCTAACTCAAAAGATCAAATTTATTATATTTATATTGATAATTATTACTTTTATTCCTACCTCTCCATCACCTACTCTGATATCCAAGGTGGATGGAGTGGTGAGGGCAACATCAATGCTGATCCACTGTTTGTCGATTCTGAACATGGAGACTATCACCTTCGGCCCGGCTCGCCCTGTATCAATGCCGGCCGCAGCGGTCAAGACATTCCAACTTATGACCTTGAAGGAAAACTAAGGGACAGCCAACCAGATATAGGAGCCTTTGAATTTGGACAAAGCTTACCTAGCCTGACCAGCCTCTCGATCTCAGGGCCTGATATGGTCAATGAAAATTCAAGCGCCAGCTACACCGCCACCGCTACCTACTCGGATGGATCAACCAAGGATGTAACTGCACAAGCTGTCTGGAGTGTCTCGCCCTCAACCTATGCCGCTGTAGCCGCAGGCAAGCTGACAACTAAGGAGGTGCCGTCCAGCCAGACCATCACCATAACGGCCAGCTACACTGATTTGTGCGGTGGGACTAGACAAGCCACCAAGAATATTACCATTGTGGATGTGCCCACCCTGACCAGCCTCTCGATCTCAGGGCCTGATAGGGTCAATGAGAAATCGACTGTTAATTACACTGCTACCGCCACCTACTCTGACGGGACGAGCAAGGAGGTAACAAATCAAGCTGTCTGGAGTGTCTCGCCCTCAACCTATGCCGCTTTAGCCGCAGGCAAGCTGACTATCCGCGAGGTGCCGTCCAGCCAGACCATCACCATAACGGCTAGCTACAGCGAGGGCGGGGTAAGCAAACAAGCCACCAAGAGTGTTACCATTGTGGATGTGCCGGCTACCCTGACCAGCCTCTCGATCTCAGGGCCTGATAGGGTCAATGAGAAATCGACTGTTAATTACACTGCTACCGCCAC
>JAILZY010000140.1 GCA_023512255.1 bacterium
TATTGTCTTTTACCTCAATACCCTTCCCCTGCAGCTTATCTACTTCTCCTAATTTTAAATATGGGGAACATCTGGAGTCTGTTGCCTGGTGTTTTAAACCTTGACGATCTGTGCTATAATTTTACTTTCTAATTGATTATATATTCCGGCTAGCAGATCTTGCGTTTTACTAGCTGGAATCTTAAGGGGGTAACTACTAGATTATGAAAATTTATGAATTGCTTGATTCAGAAAAAATCCTCTGCTTATCCAAGGTGGAGAATCAGCAAGATCTTTTCTCCCGCCTGGTTCCCTCATCACTTGCTCTCAACGGCAAGGGGAGCATTACCCAGGAGGAGATAATCCAGCAGCTTATGGATAGGGAAGCGATTTCCTCAACCGGAATTGGCAACGGCATTGCTATCCCTCACATCCGGCTCGATGGGCTCAAGGAGCCTGTAGTCAGACTGGCTATTGTGAAAGAAGGGCTTCAGTTCAATGCTATTGATGGTAAGCCCTGCAAGATATTCTTCTTGTTCATCACCCCCAGTGATCAGACAAGTACCCATTTGCAGATTCTGGCCAAGATATCGAGCCTTTTGGGAAGCGAAAAACTTCGCTCACGCCTTGAAAAGGCCGACTCGCCGAAAAGCATATATCAGATCCTGGTGGATGAGGAGAATAAGGGGAAGTATGGGTATATCAATCTTGATAAAAAAAGCATTTTTGAGGAGCTTCAGACCTCAGAGAATGGGCTAAGGCAAGAGGAGGCCAAGAGAAGGCTTGAGGTTTATGGTCCTAATGTTTTGAAAAAAATCAAAAAGAAACCCACCTATGTAAAGCTTTTGAAAAATTTTATTTCCCTCTTTGCTATCCTTCTTTGGGTTGGCGGAGGGCTGTGTTTCATTCCCGGGGTGGATATGCCGCAACTTGGCTGGGCTATCTTTGGGGTTATTATAATTAATGCTGTTTTCTCATTCTGGCAGGAATTTAAGGCTGAGCGAGCGATCGAGGCTCTGCAGAAGCTGCTTCCTCAAAAATCTACTGTTTTGCGTAGCGGTCAAAAGGTTGAGATTCTGGCCTCAGAGCTTGTGCCAGGTGATATTATCTTTCTTGAGGAGGGAGACAGTATCCCGGTTGATGCTCGGCTGATCGAATCCCATGAGATGAGGGTCAATAATGCGGCCCTGACCGGAGAATCACGGCCTATTTATAAAATGTCTGAGCCGATTGAGGATGGAGCGGTCCTATTGTGGACCGAGCTGCCGAATATGGTTTTTGCCGGAACTTCGGTAACCTCAGGCAGCGGACGGGGAGTGGTCATTGGCACTGGGATGAATACGGAAATCGGCAAGATTGCCCACATGACCCAATCAGTGGAAAAAGAGCTGAGCCCGCTTCAGAAAGAAATGCACAAGATGGTCAATATCATCTCTTTTCTGGCGGTTGGCATGGGCATTATCTTTTTCTTTCTGGGCAAGAGCCTAGGAGGTCTTTCTCTAATCGGTGCCTTCATCTTTACCATCGGCATTGTTGTCGCTAACATCCCCGAGGGACTTCTGCCTACGGTTTCCCTAGCTCTGGCTATGGGGGTTCAGCGGATGGCCAAGCGAAACGTGCTGATCAAGCAGCTTTCCTCAGTTGAAACCCTGGGCTGCACTAATGTCATCTGCACGGATAAGACTGGTACCCTGACGACCAACCAGATCAGTGTCTCCAAGATTTTTATCAACCAGAGGCTGATCAGTGTTAGCGGCACCTCTTATGAGCCGAAGGGAGAATTCCACGATGAGCAGGGCAGGCTGATTAACCCTTCTGATCTTTGGCAGGATCCTACCTGTCGGATGTTTTTTACCTCATCTGTGCTGTGCAATAATGCCCATCTTCTCTCCCCAGGTTCAGAGACAAATTACTGGAGGATTATGGGGGATCCAACTGAGGGTTCGCTCATTGTCCTGGCTCGGAAAGCTGGGGTTGATATCGAGGCTCTGGCTGCTGATTATCAGCGGGTCGGACATCTGCCTTTCGAGTCGATCCGAAAGCGAATGTCTACCATTAATCAAACCAAGGATGGCCGAAAGTTTGCTTTCACTAAGGGAGCACCCCTTGAGACTTTGGCCCAATGTGATTCGATCCTCATCAATGGCCGAAAAGAGAAGCTGACCCCACAGATTCGCCAGTCGATTATTCGTCAAAATGATCTGTTTGCCCGAGAAGGGTTCAGGGTACTGGCTGTGGCCTACCGTGAGGATCAGGAGCTTTCGGCACTCTCTTATTACAGCAATGAAAAGGTTGAATGCTCCCTCACCTTTCTGGCCCTAGTGGCTATGATCGACCCACCCCGAGCTGAGGTGCCCAAGGCCATTGCCGACTGTCGAACCGCGGGAATCAGGGTCATCATGATTACCGGAGACTATGGTCTGACCGCCAAATCCATCGCTCATAAAATCGGCATGATAGAAAATCCTGACGAGGTTACGGTTATTACCGGCCATGAGTTGGCGGAGATGGATGATCAGAAATTGAAGGCTATTCTCAAGCAGCCTGTGATCTTTGCCCGAATGTCTCCTGACCAGAAAATGCGCATCGTCTCCTGTCTGAAAGAGGAAGGGTATATCGTGGCTGTAACTGGAGATGGGGTCAATGATGCTCCGGCTCTGAAAAAAGCAGACATTGGCGTGGCTCTTGGGATGCACGCCAATGATGTGGCCAAGGAAGCAGCTAATATGATTATCACCGATGACAATTTTGCCAGTATTGTAGCTGGTATTGAAGAGGGTAGGGCAGTTTATGCCAACATCAAGCGGTTTGTAACCTATATTTTCGCCAGTAACGTGCCGGAGATTGTGCCCTTTATCCTCTTTGTTTTGTTCAAAATTCCTCTTCCCCTGACAGTCATGCAGATCCTGGCTGTGGATTTGGGCACAGACCTTGTGCCAGCCCTTGGCCTCGGAGTGGAGGCTCCTGAGCCAGGTACCATGAGCCGTCCGCCAAGACCGCAAAATGAGCGCATGATTAATACCAAACTGTTCTTGAGAGCCTATGGATTTTTGGGCATGATCGAAGCCATTTTATGCATGCTGGGCTACTATTTTATATATTGGACCCATGGCCTGAGCTGGGGAACACTTATTCCGCCGGCAAACAATCCAGCCTATGTCTACCCGGATGGAGCGGTCTATATCATGGCTACAACCATGTGCCTGGCTGGTATCGTTACTGCCCAGGTTGGAAATGTTTTCTGCTGCCGGACCGAGCAAGAGTCGATTTTCAAGGTGGGACTGCTGAGCAATAAACTTGTCCTAGTTGGAATTATAACCGAAATCACCCTTATCCTCCTATTTATTTATAGCCCTTTCTTCCAGAAAATTTTTGGTCTTGCTCCTATAGGCTTGAAGGAGTGGGCGCTTCTGGCTACCTTTGGCCCGATCATTCTGATTCTTGAAGAGGGGAGAAAATGGTTGCTAAGGCGGCGACAGAAGAAACTCTCTCCGGCGAGGGCAAGGAAAATTGCTGAAGAACCTAAGCCTTCCTATCTCAGTCAACAATCCCTAACTCCTAGGAGTAGAGAGCAAGAGCTGACAGCGAAGTCAGCCGATCTTGCGACGATTGGAAGCCTGGGGAGTAAGAAAACTGCACATCATGAGGAGCAATAAACCGGTGTGTCAACAAAAGGAGCAATAAAACTGGTGTGTCAACAAATGAGAAAACTACTTCTCAATAAAATAGAATAGAAGCGATAGAAGCGATGGACAGAATAGAAGCGCTGGTGAGGCAAAAGTGCAAGGCTGTATTGTTCGATATGGATGGGGTTATTGTCCATACCATGCCGGATCATTTTCGTGCCTGGCAAAAGGTCTTGGAGTCGATCGGCATTCAGGTCGATGAATTTGAAATCTATGCCCGTGAGGGAGAGCCGGGCATGGTAACTCTGTCAGAGCTTTTGGCCAAGTATGGGAAGAAGTTGCCCCAAGAGCAGATGCGCCGCCTCGTTCAGTGGAAAGAGAGCCTGTTTAAGCAGATCGCCTCGCCTCGGTTGTTTTCCGGGGTTGAAGATTTCATTAGCCAGCTAAAAAACCAAGGCTACCGGCTGGCGCTGGTTACCGGAACCTCAAAGAATGAGGTAGATTCTATTCTTCCGTCCAGGGTGGCTGATCTCTTTGAGGTGGTGATTACCCCAGAGCTGGTTAGCCGGGGAAAGCCGGCTCCGGATCCTTATCTTGCGGCCTTAGATAAGCTTGGTCTTAAGCCCGATGAGGCGCTGGTGATTGAGAATGCTCCCTACGGGATCCGCTCAGCCAAGGGGGCAGGCTTGGTGTGCATAGCCGTAGCCACTTCTTTGCCTAGGGAATACCTCCAGGATGCAGACCTGATTTTCGACTCCATAGAGGAGTTAAGGAAACTCTTTCCGTAAATATTCGGGTCGCTCTTATATCAGACACCATAAACCCTATATCAGAACAACCATAAAATATCAGAACAACCATAAACCATTGAAGGGGCTTAGCTCTTATTAGGGTTATGTCTCTCAATGGCAGCTAATAAATAAGAGCGATTCAGGTTAAAGATTTGGCCGTCGTAGAAAACCCTTCCCCTGGGGCTGCTCGATCCCTCTTATTTATAGAGCATTTATTATAGAGCCTGTATAAGCCTGTATAAATTATGTATAAATAATAGAGCCTGTATAGATTGCCTGTATAGATTATAGAGCCTGCGCTTACACACTATACCTGCGGCAGGGGAAAAGCCATGACCTGTGAGATCTGTTCGGCTCCGGTGAGGGTCATAAGCAGGCGATCAACTCCCAGGGCGGCTCCGGCACAGTCTGGTAGGAGTCCCTTTTCCAGCACTGAGAGAAAATGCTGATCCAGGGGATAAGGCTCTTTGTTCATGGCGATCCGCCGAGCACGATCCCGCTCAAACCGCTCTCGCTGCTCCCGAGCGCAGGTTAGCTCGGAAAAGCCGTTGACTATTTCCACTCCCTTGAGGTAGAGCTCAAATCTTTCGCTCAGCTTCGGATCTTGGGGTTTCAACCTGGCCAGGCTAGCCATTGGAGCAGGAAAATCATAGAGAAAAAAGGCCGGCATATCTTGTAAGGCTGGCTCGACCTGCTCGATCAGGTCAAGGAAAAATCGCTCTTCATTCCATTCCCTGGAAGGACACCAGCCAGCGTGCTGTTCAAAGGCCTCATCGACTGAAATTCGGGCAAAAGGCAAGGAGAAAAGAGGTTTTCTGTCTAGGTACTCAGCCATCTGCCTGTCTACGGTTTGAATGAGGTTTTCCGTCAACTCCATCAGATCTTGGTAATTTATCCCTGTCTCATACCACTCCAAAATTGAGAATTCGCAGTTGTGGTATTTCCCTATCTCATCAGAGCGGAAGGCATGGGTAAGCTGATAGATTTTTTTCAGGCCGCAGCCAAGCAGCCGCTTCATGTGAAGCTCGGGCGAAGTAGCTAGGTAAAAGCTCTCTCCGGCGGCAATAGCGTCAATATGGGGATCTATGCCCGGACAGCGGACCAAAACAGGAGTGAAAACCTCCACGTAGCCCCGCTGGTCAAAAAAGCCACGAATCGCTCGTCCCAGATGATGTCGAAGGTAATGCATTTCGGGCTGGATCATACGTCACTGAATCATGGAAATCATAAAAGAATCAAAGGCTACAGCAAAAGTTAGTGGCGGTCTTGCCGCTGCTCTTATTAGCTCTTATTTTTTCGCCCGCTCAACATATTGTCCGGTCCGGGTATCGACCACGATCCTATCTCCGTTATTGACAAAGATTGGCACTTGAATCCTGGCGCCGGTATTCATAATAGCCGGCTTATTGCCTCCGGTAACCGTATCTCCCTTAAAGCCAGGCTCGGTCTCAACCACCTCAAGCTCTACAAAATTAGGCAGGTTGATGGCAATTGGTCGATTGTTGAAAAAGAGCACATTAACCTCGAGATTTTCAATCAGGTAATCCTTAGCCTCTCCAACTTGGGATTCCTCCATTTCGATCTGTTCGTAGTTTTCCGTATTCATAAAATGATACATGCCATCCTGAGCATAGAGAAATTGCATGGGGTGCTCTTCCAGCTGGGCAGGCTCAAGCTTTTCACCCGACTTGTAGGTCCGATCGAGAACATTTCCAGTAATCATATTCTTCAGCCTGGTTCTGGTAAAGGCATTCCCTTTGCCAGGCTTGACGAATTGAAAATCAACGACAATATACGGCTCTCCGTCTATTTGAATTTTTAGGTTCTTTCTAATATCACTAACTTCGTACATAGAATCGAATCCCTTTCTGTATGTGAATTGAAAATAGTAACAAATGAAAGTATATCAGAAACGGCGAACAAGTTAAAGCAAAATTCAAGATACTAGGAGTGTGTGAATATCACAATGAATATCCTAGTCTGCCGAACAGATGTTCCCCATGTTGAAAAAATAATGTTGAAAATATAAAGGGGAGGAGAGAAAATAAAGAGAGAAGAAAGTT
>JAILZY010000141.1 GCA_023512255.1 bacterium
CTATTGTCTTTTACCTCAATACCCTTCCCCTGCAGCTTATCTACTTCTCCTAATTTTAAATATGGGGAACATCTGAACTCCAGTTATAAGACCATCGACTAGAAAACTTTTGCCCACTTGTGTTAAGCACTTAGCGAAAAAGACCAATTTAAATTAAGGTGGGAAATACAGGCAAAAGGAGCCTCTCTTTTAGCAGGCTTAGTGGGAATTAGATTTCTCCGTCTTCATTACCTGATCCAAAACCCTGGTTAAATCTTCAAGATTATACGGCTTAGTTATCGCGGCACTAAAGCCATATCGCTGGTACTCAGAGATGAGCTGGCCATTGAGATAACCACTTGACACAATCGCTTTAACTTCTGGATCTATTTCAAGCAGTTTCTGAACAGCTTCCTTTCCTCCCATTCCGTTCAAGACGACCAAATCCAGAATAACCGCATCGAAAGGCTGTCCCGAGATCCTAGCCTTTTGGTAGAGGTTGATCGCTTCTAGGCCATCTTTGGCTAGCTCAACCTCATACTGAAGGTGCCTCAGCATCCGCTCAGCTACGGCTCTGATATTGGGCTTATCATCCATAAACAGAATTCTACCTCGTCTGTGGCGGAGATGCTCATAGCCAAAAGCAAGGGGCTTTTCGCCCCTCAGCTTCTCTTCGGCTGTGGTTTGTTCCGCCAGAGCGGTTTCTTCTGTGGCTTCCTCTATTGAGGCAGGAAGGTAAATATAGAAAGTACTTCCAGCTCCCACTCTCGATTCCACTTCTATAACCCCCCCGTGGTTTTTGACAATATAGTTGGTTATTGTCAGCCCTAGGCCAAATCCCTCCTGCTTAGTGGTAAAATATGGCTCGAATATCCGATGAAGATGCTCTTGCGGTATCCCAACTCCATGATCTTTAAATGACAATCTTATGTACCTGCCTACACTGGTTTTTTGGCAATCATCCCTGTCCAGAGCGGTGGCATCTTTTGGTGAGACTTTTTTCTTGGCCTTGATCATTACATTTTCGGCCCGCACCTCGATCAGCCCGCCTTCAGGCATAGCTTGACTAGCATTGATCATCAAATTGCTGATTACCTGGCCTATCTGCCCTTCATCTATTCTGACTGGCCACAAATCATCTTGAATGAATAGCTCGCATTTGGCCTTGCAGCCCCTCAGGGTAAAGCTGATAATATCCTTGAGCAGTTTTGGGAGTGAGGAAATCTTCCTGACCGAAGTACCACCCATAACTAGGGTGAGTAACTCCTGAGCCAGCCTTTTCGCCTGTTCAGAGGCTTGCTTCACCTCAGTTAACAAATCCTCAAGATCACTTCCAGCCTGCTGCACCTTACTTTGGATAATAGACAAAGTACCGATTATCGTGGTCAAAAGGTTATTAAAATCATGAGCAATACCACAGACCAAAATACCGAGAGGCTCCAGTTTCTGAGCCTTTGGCAATTCCTGATCCTCCTGAGCAGTCAGCGTATTCGGGTCATGGGTGGTCTTATTCTGATTGGTCATTTTCCTTCCCTCACTGCAAATCTAGCTAAAAAAATTAATTAATTGTTAAAATAAATTAATTTTAGTAAGATACTATATTTTAGATTTTATTATACAACAATATGAAATAATAAGAAAGATGAATATTGAGACAATGATAAGCAGCTGCGGTTTTTCGGTCCAAGAGGTTGACTATCCAGGCCATAGGCTATAAAATCTTTAGGCAGGATAGTTAGGAATGCTACCCAAGTATAATTAATTTTTTATTTTCAATAGGTTATATGGTATATTACCAATAACTGATACGCGGAGAAAAATGGGTATGATGAAACGAACACGAATCGCACAGGTCTTGCAGATGGAGGAATACGGCCAGAGCCTGCTGATCAGGGGATGGGTCCGCACCAGACGGGATGCTAAGGGTGGATTTTCCTTTATTGAGCTCAACGATGGATCTACCATTGAGAATATCCAGATCGTAGCTGACAGCAGGCTAGAAAATTATCACAGCGAGGTTATGAAGATCACCACCGGATGCAGCCTCGAGGTCGAGGGAGAGCTTGTTCCCTCACCCGGCAAGGGGCAAAAGAACGAGATCCGGGCCAGTAGGATTAATGTCTACGGCTGGGCTGATCCTGAGTATTATCCCTTGCAAAAGAAACGCCATTCCTTCGAATTTCTCCGCCAGATTGCCCATCTTCGCCCCCGAACTAACACCTTCGGAGCCATAGCTAGGGTACGAAGCGCTATGAGCTGGGCGATCCATAGCTTTTTTCACCAGCGCGGCTTTTACTATATCCACACACCGATCATTACCGCAAGTGACTGTGAAGGAGCAGGGGAAATGTTTCGGGTTACGACCCTAGATCTTGACCACATCCCCAGAAACCAGAACAATGGCGGGGTTGATTTCAGTCAGGATTTCTTCGGGCGGCCAACTAGTCTGACCGTAAGTGGCCAACTGGAGGCCGAGGCCTATGCCCTGGCCCTGGGAGATGTGTATACCTTCGGGCCGACTTTCCGAGCTGAAAATTCAAACACCTCGCGGCATCTGGCAGAGTTTTGGATGGTTGAGCCGGAAATGAGCTTTGCCGATCTACTCGATGATATGGATCTGGCTGAAGATTTCTTAAAAAATATCTTTAGCTCTGTTTTGGAAACGTGCAGTCAGGATATGGAATTCTTTAACTTGCGGATCGATAATACGATTATCCAGACCTTGCAAGAGATAATCAACCACAGTTTTGAGAGAGTGTCTTACGCGGAAGCGATTGAGATTTTACAGAAATCTGGTGAGAAATTTGAATTTCCTGTAGTCTGGGGAGCAGATCTGCAATCAGAACATGAGCGTTATTTAACGGAGAAGAAGTTCAGAAGGCCGATCATTGTTTTTGACTACCCAAAGGAGATCAAGGCCTTCTATATGAGGCTCAATGATGATGAGCGGACCGTGCGGGCTATGGATGTTCTGGTGCCCAAGATTGGCGAAATTATCGGTGGAAGCCAGCGTGAGGAGAGAATCGATGTTCTGAGGCAGCGAATCGCTGAGCTTGGACTTCGAGAAGAGGACTACTGGTGGTATCTGGATCTGCGCCGCTTTGGCTCGGTTCCTCATGCTGGCTTTGGTATGGGGTTTGAGAGGGCTGTTCAGTTTGTAACTGGCATGGCCAATATCAGGGACGTAATTCCATTCCCCAGAACCCCTAAGTCTGCGGAATTTTAAAGCGTGGCTTTTAAAGCGTGGCTTGCTGGAAGGCTTGGCTATGGAATCGCTAGAGTTGATCAGCAGAAAAATCAACACCCTGATCAATCTATGCGGCCAGATACCCGGCGGTGATTATCTAGCCGTCTTGACTGTCAGTCTGCGCTTGCGGCTTATGGGGGTACGGCCCAAAACTATCTCCCTCTACAATATGAAACTCCACTATCTTGAGGCTGGCAAGGGGCCACCCCTTGTTTTGCTGCACGGTCTTGGTGGAAGCTCACTTGGGTGGGCTTTAAATATCGAGCCGCTGCGAACAAAGTTTCATGTCCTTGCCCCGGATCAGATCGGCTTTGGACGATCATCCAAACCGCTTATCTCCTACCGTATCTCACTGATGGCCGAATACCTTCTTGAATTTCTATCCACTCTCAGAATCCACAAGGTAATGCTGGTGGGAAGCTCGCTGGGAGGATGGATCGCGGCTCACCTAGCCATAAACTATCCAGAGTGGGTCGAAAAATTGGTTCTTGTGGATAGTGCAGGCTTTGCCCTGGATCAGCCTCTGTCTGTCGAAGAGCGTGAATTGCTGAATGCTCTAACCCTCACCTCAGCCAGGAAATTTGCTCGCCTGCTCTTTTTCTGTCCTGATTTTATCCAAGATTCAGGCTTAAAGATGCGGCTGAAAATGAAGCTGACCTCTCATGAGCCATATGTCATAGACCGTTTTCTGGACGCCATTGATCAAAAACAGGATATCTTAGATCATCAACTCTCCAGGATCAAAGCTCCCACCCTGATCATCTGGGGAAGAGAGGATCAAATCATTCCCGTAGATCATGCCTTGAGGTTTCAGCGGGAAATTAGCGGCTCAAAACTAGTTATCTTCGACCAGTGCGGCCATGTTCCCCAAGTTGAGAAAGCAGCCAGGTTCAATCAGGAAATCATACACTTTCTTTTAGCCTGATTTTGGAAGGAACCCTTATTTTTGGAAGGGACCCTTATTCAATAAGGGTTCTTTCCAAACCATCCTCCTAAAACTTTAATATTAAGATATTAAAGTTTTAGGAAAAGGGTTTAAGGGGAAAACCCTTTTTCAAAAGGGTTTTCCCCTTAAACTAGGAAACATCTGCACTTTCATTTGCACTCTTTTCCCTTGAGGGTTTACAATATAAATATCTATGAATATAATTGCGCATATTATTCTTTTTATCCTTGTCGGTATGAGGTGATGTCTTATGTAAATATTATATAATGTATAATGTTAATGTAAGCTATGATAATCTGGCCATAGATTATATTTTATTATTACTCTATTACTTTCCAACGATAATTTTTTCCGTTTGACCAACTCGCACTCCAGTCGATATTCTCATCGCGATCAGAAAGAAAATCCTACTCTACAATTAAAAATATCAGGGAGGCTTGAAGGAGGTTATGAGGGCAAAAAATCTATTATTTTTAACTGCTTGTTTAGTTTGTTCCTTTTTACTCTGTCCCCCGGCTGAAGGAGGCTTCGTTTGCCTTGATTCATCATGTGTAGGCTGTCATGTTCTGCCTACCAGCGCCATAAACGTGGCTCTGACTCATCCCAATGTGCTGGTTGGCTGCATTAGGTGCCATTCTCCAGAGTGCTTGCCTGGTCTGCATAAAGATGGCATCCGGCAGCTTGATCCGCTCTACTACAATTATACAGGCACGGCGGCTAATATAGGCTGCAATGTCTGTCATGGAGCTCCTCCCCAGGCTCTGTGTGCTGGAATCGGCAGCACGGTCATGGATCACTGCCTTGATCCGGCAGGCTGTAACCCTGAGATTTTCAACTGCATAGCTTGTCATCCCAATTTCAATGGTCTGCCTAACCATATTTATCCTAAGATTCTTGGTGTGCCGCTTTTCTCCACTGTGGCCAGCGTAGGAAAATGCATGGCCTGTCATGGTCTGTCCCTACTCGTTGGCAGGAGTGGAGCTCATACCACTCACTTTTTTAGTAAGGTCATTGCTCCGGCTACTACAGCCAGTACAGTGCTCAGTATTGATTGCGCGGTTTGCCATCCTAACCTAGCCGCTAATCTGGGGGCAGACCATTTGGTCTGCATCCACGGAACCTCAAATGCCTGGCTTCCGGGCAAAGTGCCAGTGGTGTTCAACACTCTATTGGCTCCAATCGGAGATGGAGATTTTTACTCCCTTGGTCTGGTAGGGGGAACTGGAACCTGCGTAGTCTACTGCCACAGCAACGGACAGACTCCTCCGACCACCCTCTTGACTGCTCCTTTAGGCTATCCTGGCTCTAATCTGCCCATCCCCTGGAATGTGCCTTTCCCGATCGATCCGCTAATCCTTGACTGCGGCTGCTGCCATGCCTTTCCTCCTCTGACCCATTCGGCCTCAAAAACCGGCTGCAACAATTGCCATCCCACGCCTGTACTTGGGGCTGCACCGACAAACACATACCACATAAATGGCGTTCCGGATCTGTGGCGGCTCATTCTGTCGGCTAGTCCGGCTGTTCCGCTCATTCTTCCTTCCCCGGGCTCTGTTTCAAGCAATGATCTGATCCTGGGCTCTGCTCTAGGTGTTGATAAATTCCTTGGGCTTCCAGAAAGTGGCCTTGGCGCTCTCTTTGGCTCAGGCACTGGGCTTTTGACTGCTCTGGGAATGTCCTCTACGGTTAGCTATAATCCGATCATGAGCGCACCCTTGAGCGTGGCTAGTGGCAGTCTTCCCTTGACTGACTACCTCATCTCCTCGCCAACCGGCCTTCCCTTATCGCCGCCCACATCTTCTTTGGCCGCCTGGTCAAGCTTTGGCTATAGCCCTCAAATCTCCGGCTGGAGATCAATCGGGCTTGTCAGTCCCTGGAATGGGGCTGCATCTTGGCTGCTTTGGCCTGGCTCTGGGTTAATGGCTTCGGGAGGCACTCTGGTCAATCCTTTCCTTTCCCCTTTTGGCAGGGCAGGATTTCCCTTTTACTGGTAGAAGATAAAAGTTTTTGAGGCTTTTGAGAGAAAAGTAGCTTTCCGGGCAGGGTTATGCGATAAGAATCCTGCCCGGTATTATTAATTTCCCCACTGTCTAGCCAATAAATACCAATACCAAACGCCCGGCAAGAGGCTCCACAAAGTTCTAAAAACCAGCTTTTGTATTTATCTTATTTTTGAAATTGCTGCCAGATGTTCCCCATGTTGAAAAAATAATGTTGAAAATATAAAGGGGAGGAGAGAAAATAAAGAGAGAAGAAAG
>JAILZY010000142.1 GCA_023512255.1 bacterium
TTGACATCCTTAGAAAGTTACCTCTAATAGCAAATCCAGTAAAATCAAGGCCTTGGAGAAAAAGTGCAAAAGCATAGAAAGTAAAAGATGAGAAAATAAGAATAAAGGGGTGGATAATTATTCCAGGTGGTTGAAAAAATAGATAGCGGGTGAGAAAATAAGATATTTCCCAAGTCGGGGAAAAATAAGAAAAGTGAAAAAGTAAAAGATGAGAAAATAAGAATAAAGGGGTGGATAATTATTCCAGGTGGTTGAAAAAATAGATAGCAGGTGAGAAAAAAACAGATAACAGATGAGAAAATAAGAAGGGAGAAAAGAGATTAGCGTGGTTTTTTCTTCTCTATTTTTTATTTTGTGTTAAGAACAGAGGGGGCTGGTTGGTCTTCTGCCCTTCAATAATGTTGCCTCCCATCAATGTTGCACCATTATTACAATTATCAGAAATGTTGCACCATCATCACAATTTTTTAGATAGGCTATGATTCCCTTCCCCTACACCTCACGGCCAAAATTGACGAATACTACATTACCCTCATCCTGCCGGATGATATCCTGCTCAAGCTCTGCTTTCCATCGGTTAGCCAGATGAAAGAGCTGGTCAAGGTCCTGAACCGGAGTATCCAAAGTAGCCGTGCCAATGCCAAATTCCTGGATGGCGGCCAAAAGTTTGATCTTCTCATCCCTCGACAGCCTGCTGCTGCCAGCCTGAGCCCTTATTCTCTTCCCATGCCGTAGACAATCTTTCCCAACCATACCTAACCATCCTCCCTACTTGGGGCTATGAATTACAAGACCTTCTTTGTTGACTTTAAGCTCCTGGTTAATTAAAAAATTCTCCCCTTATCATTTCTTTCGGTCAGTTTTCCCTATTTCTTCGGCATTTTGGTAAAAAAATCATGAGTGTGAGTTGCTGAAGTAGTAATTTTTAGAGAATAACACGTAGATTCTCTCCATCGGCGGGATGGACGAAATGGTCAGTAAAAAGTGCCGGTAAGCGAACCTGAGAACGGCAACGAATCTGAGAATAAGTTATAGAAAATAAGTTGTAAATTTTGATAATAATTTATAAATATTGACAAAAAATGCCGACTGGGATATTCTCTCAAAAGAAAATTTAATGGGAGAGCACAGATCCTTATGACTACCCAAAGCGTAAGCAAGGTAAGCATTCCGATCGCCGGAATGCACTGTATCAATTGTGCCCTGAATGTTGAAAAGAGGCTCAGGAGGCTCCCTGGTGTGCTTCATGCCTCGGTCAATTTTGCGGCTGAGCAGGCACAGGTCGAATATCTACCGGATCAGGCTACGGTGGAAGGAATAGCTAAGGCTATCGAAGAGGCCGGATATCGGCCTCTTGTGGCCGCCGCTGGCACTAGTGAAGAGGAGGCAGATAATGCTGAGCAAGCGGCCCGCAAGGCCGAGATAAGAGATCAAAGCCGCAAGTTTCTCGTTGGCCTGATTTTTACCCTCCCCTTGTTCATCCTCAGCATGGCCAGGGACTTTGGCCTTCTTCCAGCGGTCTTGAGCCATGCCCCTTACATCAACTGGCTGCTTTGGCTTTTGGCTACACCGGTCCAGTTTTACCCTGGCTGGGATTATTATCGTGGCGGATGGAAAAGCCTTCAAAGTGCAAGCGCCAATATGGATGTGCTGGTTGCTCTAGGCTCTTCGGCAGCCTATTTCTACTCCGTGTTTCTGCTACTTTTTCCTAGGCTTGGCCAGCATACCTATTTTGAGACCTCAGCCATGATCATTACCCTGATTAAGCTTGGCAAGATGCTAGAGACGCGGGCCAAGGGCAGGACTAGTGAGGCTATACGGCGGCTGATTGGGCTTCGGCCCAAAACCGCCGCGATTATCATCGACGGGAAGGAAAGGGAGGTTCCACTCTCTCAGGTTAAAGTGGATGATATAGTAATTGTTCGGCCTGGGGAGAGTATACCGGTTGATGGGCTCGTTGTGGCTGGAGAGTCGGCGGTTGATGAATCTATGCTGAGCGGAGAGCCGCTGCCAGTTGACAAGCGGCCTGGCGATACGGTTATCGGTGCCACCATAAACCAGACCGGAAGGCTCAAGATTCAGGCCACCAGGGTCGGCCAGGACACTGCCCTAGCCAGGATCATCCGGCTGGTTCGGCAGGCTCAAGGCAGCCGGGCTCCCATCCAGAATCTGGCTGATCGGATCGCGGCTATCTTTGTGCCGGCAACTGTTGGGATTGCCGCTCTGACCTTCATCCTTTGGTTTGTTATCGGCGGCTCATTTGCCCAGGCCATGATCCGCATGGTAGCGGTGCTGGTTATTGCCTGCCCGTGCGCTCTGGGATTGGCCACACCAACGGCTATCATGGCCGGGGTGGGCAAGGGGGCCAGTCTTGGAATCCTGTTCAGAAATAGTGAGGCCCTGCAGATGGCCAGCCAGCTGGATACCATTGTCCTTGACAAAACAGGCACAATCAGCCAGGGGCGGCCCGCTGTGGTCAGGATCATCATCCTTGCTGATCTCGCCGATGATCCGAAAGCTGCAACAAGGTTAGGAGAAGCAGAGCTTTTGCAGCTAGCTGCCTCTGCCGAGCAGGGATCCGAGCACCCTGTGGCCAGGGCCATTCTCAAAGAGGCTGAGGGGAGAGGAATCAGGCTCATTGAGCCAGAGGGCTTTCAGGCCCTTGGAGGCTCTGGGGTTTCTGCCACCGTAGGGGGCAGGCTGGTGCGGGTGGGAAAGCCTGCCTGGCTTGAAGAGCTTGGAATCTGGCTCGATGAAGAAGCTAAAAGCCGTATTCTGGCCATGAGCCTTGAGGGGCAGACAGTCATGATGGTTGCAGTTGAAAATCGGGCTTTGGGGTTGATCGGCGTGGCCGATTCGATCAAACCAGAGTCAGCCGCAGCTATTGAGGAGCTTAACCAGCAGGGGATCAGGGTGATTATGCTAACTGGCGACAGCCTCCAGGCAGCCAGGGCTGTCGCCTCCAGGGTAGGGATCGATGATATTAATGTTATGGCTGAGGTCAGGCCAGAGGAGAAGCTAGCTAGGATCAGGGAACTTCAGGCCGCAGGGCATTTGGTCGGCATGGTGGGCGATGGCATAAACGATGCTCCGGCTTTGGCTCAAGCTGATGTGGGCTTTGCCATTGGTAGCGGGGTGGATATAGCCATTGAAGCTGCCGATATTACCCTGGTGAGCGGCAGCCTGACCGCAGTCCCCAAGGCTATTGAGCTCAGCAGGGCCACGATGAGAACCATAAGGCAAAATCTCTTCTGGGCCTTTTTTTATAACCTTACCCTGATCCCGACAGCCGCAGGAGCCTTAGGGGGCGTTAGGTCTCTGCCAGAATTTTTGCGCCACCTCCACCCTGCTTTGGCTGCCCTGGCTATGTCGATAAGCAGCCTCACTGTGGTCTCAAACAGCCTTCTTCTCTCACGCAAGACTCTTGAGTCGACCTCAAAGCTCATGCCGAGAAGCTCCTAGCCTGCTTTCTCCTCTCTCGAAAGCCCCCGGGTAAGGAGAGCAGTCTGGTTCAGGTTACGTACCGGCCACTCTAGCCACCGCAAGCCCCTGGGTAAGGAGAGCAGTCGGCAAAAGCCGATCAGTAAGCAGCAGTGGAAGAAAGGGGAGAAAGAAGAGAGTGAAGGGTTGAAAGTCAGCCATATTTGAGCACAGATGAGCACAGATTCAAGGCCTAATCGCATAGAATTAAAAACAGCAACCTTAGTGGTTCTTTCGCTAACAAAGTGCGCAATTTGGGCGGCCCCAATATCCGCCCCTACAATTGTAATTGATCCGCTCGTACTTGTGTTACGCACTTAGCGAACAGACCACTTGGACCTTGAAGGGGAGAAAAACAGTGGATCCAAGATCGTGGATTCCTTATGGCCGGGCCCTAGTCGATTATTGGAGCGGCAAGTCTTCGGCCACTGTTATTGTCCATGAGAGCAACGGGAGAAAGCAGAAGATGCCTATGGGCATGTTTTTCCGAGGGCCGGCTGAATTTCCGACCATTGAGCAAACCGCCCTGAGCCTTTGCCGTGGCCGCATTCTAGATATTGGCGCCGGGGCCGGCTGTCACAGCCTTGCCCTACAGGAGCGGGGATTTTCGGTCTGTGCGGTGGATATTTCGGAGGAGGCAGTAGAGGTCATGAGACAGCGAGGCGTAAGAGAGGTTTACTGTGCTGATATTTTTAACTTCAAAGCAGAGCCGTTCGATACGCTTCTGATGATGATGAACGGCATAGGGGTAGTTGAAAGTCTGGCTGATCTTGATCGCTTTCTGGAGACTGTCCGCTGTCTGGTCAAACCTGATGGGCAGATACTGCTCGATTCTTCCGATGTGAGAAAGGACACGAAAGGATACCCCACCAAGCTAGCTCCCAAGATCGACAGCCGCTCAGGCCGATACATCGGGCAGGTTTGGTTCCAACTGGAATATCGAGGCAAGAGAGGGCTTCCCTTCTGGTGGCTGTTTGTGGATTCTGAAACGCTCACCGAGCGGGCTGAAAAATCAGGCTGGCTCTGCCAGGTTATCTACCAGGAATGGGGCAGACATTACCTGGCTAGACTGATTCCCACTTGAGGATCCGGGCTGATTCCCCGCTGAAAGATAAAAGGGGGATAGCCTTAGTCTCCCTCTTGCCCCTAACCATAGCTCCATGTTTACAAAGAAAAATACTCCCGCCTGACTGGTCCTCTCGCTAACAAAATGCACAAGCTGCATCGGCACAAGGTCCGCGCCTACAATTGATAGCGTAATTTATCCGCTAATTTATCCGCTGTGCACTTGTGTTACGCACTTAACAAAAGAACCACTAACACATTTACATTTTAAAAGATTACAACCGTCATTCCCACAAAAGCTAACATCCAATAATATCAAGGCCTTGTGATTCTGCGGTCTGCCTTGGGGATTCTGCGCTTTGCACAAAAATGACGGCAATACTGCAACAGTAGATTTAAAAATAATAAAGATCTTATCTAAAAAAGATCTTGTTTTGAATGATCTTCACCGCTTATGCTTTTTAAGCGCTTATCTTTTAAAGATCTTTAGCGCTTATCAACCCCTCCAGATTGGCATCCGGGTCTTTGGTATCTGCTGGTCCCCACAAGGTCTGCGGCTCAGCCGAGTCTATCAAGACCTGACGAATAGCCCAAACCCCTTGAGCATCCACAGCTCGCCCATACCGAGCAATATACAAGGCTATGCTTCCAGCTCCGTGAGGTGCGGCCATGCTAGTTCCACTGCTGGTTGCATAGCCATTATTTTTATAGGTAGAGTAAATATTAACTCCTGGGGCGGCGAAATCTATAGCTGCACCGGCAGATTCAACCGGATTATTCGCAACCACCGACCTGCTGAAATTGCTGAAGGTAGCCAAGGTATCATCGAGGCCCCAGACAGTGGCTGCACCTTCTCCACCTCCTCGGCCATCAGAGTCAGCCAAAGCTGACACCGTGGCTACTTCTGGATAGGCAGCCGGGGTAAGGTCATCGGCAGTGCCAAATAGGCCGTCATCACCATATACATCCTTGTGCTCATTGCCAGCCGCAACCACAAAAACTACGCCTTTTTCTATGCATCTGACAATTGCATCCCTCTCGGCCTGTGAATATCCCACACCCCCTAGGCTCATATTGGCTACCTCAATTTCCCCGGCGTTTTTGGCCACATAATCAATCCCAGCAAGAATCCAGGACAAAAACCCACTGCCTGATTTGTTGAGAACCTTGACCGCCCATAGCCTGGCTCCAGGAGCGACACCAACCACTCCGATACCATTGTCTTTGGCCGCGGCAATCCCGGCGACATGCGAGCCATGGCCATTATCATCGTTTCCGGTTTTGGTTCCCTTGACAAAGGTTACATTTTTATACACATACAGGTCTGGATGATTTAGGCAAATGCCAGTATCAATAATGGCTATATCGACATTGACCCGCTCATCGGTTCCATCAATCTTAGCTGTAGGGCTCAGGTCCGCATATATCCGGTTGATTCCGGTAGGGATGATCTGCCCAAGGGCATGCACCTCTCTATCAGGCTCTAAATACTTAATCCTGGGATCTGCCTTTATTTTGGCCAGAGCTGGTTCGGGTATAGTAGCCGAATACCCTTTGAGAGCATGTTGATAGATATGGCCTAGGGCCAATCCGTGCTTGGTTGCCATCTCAGTGGCTACATCCGAAGGGCTCAGGATATTATCCTGGAGGACAACAATATATTTATCCGCGGCCTTATCTGAGCCAGCCGCGGCATACGGTACCAATGAGATATTGCTGATGACTACTAATCTATACTTTTGCACTTTTGGTATGGAGCATTTTGGATATGGGTAAAAAAATTGAATGGCACACCCTGTTAAGGGA
>JAILZY010000143.1 GCA_023512255.1 bacterium
TGTCTTTTACCTCAATACCCTTACCCTGCGGCTTATCTCCTCCTCCTAATTTAAACATGGGGAACATCTGTACAATTGCTTTCTCTCTTGACTTTGTTGATTAAATTTGCTAAACATCTCGATTGAGATATATTATAAGACCTTAAATCCGTTGTCTTTTCAAGGGAGGACCAATGGCCACTAACAAGTCATCATTATCGTCATCAAAATCCGCATCAAAAACCACAACTAACCGTCCTAAGAAAAAAAGGGTTATCTTTACCTTTTACTCACCTCAGGCTAACAATGTTTCTTTGGTGGGTGATTTCAATAACTGGGATTATACCCAGAGCATGAAGAAAGACAAGGACGGGACCTGGAAGGCAAAACTGGAGCTTGAGCCAGGCAGATATGAATATCGTTTACTGGTCGACGGTGAATGGCAAAATGACCCGAACTGCCATAATCTAGTGCCCAATCAGTTCGGAACTCAAAACTGCATTCTGGAGGTTTCAAATTAGAAGATAAAAAAAATCAATAAGCTGTAAAAATGCCTCCAGGAAATAAAGGAGGCATTTTTTTATTCTCTTATTCTCTATGCTTTTGCACTTTTTTCCGAACCCTTGATTTTACTGGATTTGCTATTATGAGGTAATTTTTAAAGATTTCAAGGCGTTAAGAAATTTCTGCAAAAGTGTAGTTATTCTCTATCATTCTCTCCCGACTCTAAGTGGTTTTCTCACCAATAGTGGCCTTTTCGCTAACAAAGTGCGCAAGCTCGGCGGCCCTTATGGCCGCCCCCCTACAATTGATAGCGTAATTGATCCGCTGCGCACTTGTGTTACGCAGATAGAACCATTTATTTTATTTCCTCATCAATATTACTCCCGCACTCTTTTCAACTCATTCTATTTCCAGGCCAAAGGAGGCAGGGAAGAAAGACTCCCTAAACTGACGGTTAAAAAATTCATCAGTCATGCCACTGATAAAATCAACTACCATTCTCTCCGAGGAGGTCGTGGTGAAGTAAACAGGATCCATCTGATCGAGAAAGAATTTATAGATCGGTGAACTCGTTCGCTCCTCTTTCAGGTCACGAAGATAAGTGTCGAATAGTAGCTCAAACATCCTTTCTATCTTGCTATTTTGTGACTTTATTCTGGGATTGAGATAAATGGCTCGGTAATTGAACTCCTTAAGATCCTCTAAAGCCTCAAACATCTGAGAGCTCAAGCAAAGATAATCCTTATCGAAGCTATTTTCAATCAAGTCAAGAACTAGGGCATTGATGATCGTATCATTCCGGTTGCCTAACACCTTGACTACTCTGCTTGGAATATCCTCCCGGCGGATAAGCTTGACCGTAATGGCATCCTCGATATCACGGCCAATATAGGCGATGATGTCGGCAATGCGAACCACCATACCCTCCAGGGTCATGGGACGAAACTTGCGGCAGAACTCTTTCTCAGCCATCCCCCGCTGATAATCTTCCAGGAATGAGTCCCAAGTTTTGTGATAATCGGGCCGCAGAATCTGACTTTCGATCTCTCCGTTATGACACATGATTCCATCTAGCACCTGGAGAGAAATATTAAGGCCATGCCCTCGGTTTTCAATCTCTCGTAGCAGCCGAACACCTTGAAGGTTATGATAAAAGTGGCCGATTCCGTGCCGGAGGCATAGCTGATCAAGGTAGCTTTCCCCATCGTGGCCATAGGGGGCATGCCCGATGTCATGTCCCAGAGCGATTGCTTCGATCAAATCCTCGTTCAACCTAAGACATCTGCCGATGACCCGAGCGATCTTGGAAACAAACTGCACATGGAGAACCCGGTGGGTAATATGATCATTTTCAAACAGAAAAAAAACCTGGGTCTTATCAATGTATCGGGAATAGGCTAGGGAGTGAATGATCTTGTCAGTATCATGGAAAAAGACAGGGCGGATGTTCAGAGGATCGGCAATTTTTTCTCTCTCCGGCTCCTGCCGTATTCCTGATGAACTTTTGCAAGCATAGGGAGAGAGAGTTTTTTCCTCTCTCTGCTGATTATTTTCGATAATTTCCTGAGCGATCTCAGGATCAAGCTGAGAACATCCTTGCGCTTTATCCATCTTCTAGCTTCTAAAGCTAATGAGATATTTAATCTCTTTTAAGCCCTACCAGGCCAACTCCTCAAACTGAATTCCTTTCACTAAACTTACAGGGACCACGAATAGCAGGCCGGTTCCTGGTTGGTCAAAATCAATTATTCCCTCAAGCAGAGCGATGACATCTTTTAGCACCTGATCATTTTGAATCACTGAGAAGATTACCTTGTTGTAGTCTGAAGTCTTGATTGATTTTCGCAGTGCAGCGAAAATCGGAATCCGATAGGCCAAGGTTTTGCCCATACCCACGCTGTCAACAATAGTCGCACCGGTAACTCCTGCCTCTACGAAGGCTTCAAGCACTTCATCCAAAAGTTCCTCTTTATTCAATACCAGAACCAAAAGATGCATCCATCAAGTTCCTTCTTTTTTAGCAAGAGGCCAATCGCCAATTTACCCATAAAGCTAGATCCAGAATATTTAAATAAATTATTAATATATTGATATCTTCATTGTAGATAATCGAATCTCTTTTGTCAATGAAAGAAAACTCTTACCATGGAGTAAGTCTCTCTTTTTGAATTGCTGGATTGGCCTGCCTGAAAAAGGGAAGGGTGGTAAGTCGTGGCTTGTTATGCCTGCCCTGTTTATGGAATCACAAGGTGGAATCCCATAATATAGCTGTCTTTTCGGTCGCTGGGATCTTTCAGGAGATCATCACTGGTATGAGCCCAAAAGCCCAAAAAGCTCAAGGTATGGGTCTCAGCTTCCCGAATCCTGATCCCAAAGCCCAAGGTTAATCTTCTGATCGGATCTTGGCGGCCGTCATTATCCCTCCATTGGCTCCAGTTGCCAATGATTGAAAATTTTCTCCTCAGGCAGAAAGGTGTGTATTCAAGATCTATATTGATCGCCCGATAGTCAATAATGCCGACCGCACCTTTTCGGATTATATCAATCAAATACCTCTGGCTGGCCTGGCTATAGCCGTAGGTAGAAATATCGTTCGGATCAAGCTCTCCCTCTCTGAATCCTCTCCGATACCAGCAGTAGGCGCCCTTCATTTCTAGATCACCTAAATCCAGCCGATTCCATGACAGTTTTTTAACTAAAGCGGTTTGTAATTCAACGACATCGAAAAGCTCTTTTATCGGCGTAGAGTATTTTTTCCCCGTATAGGCTAGTCCCCTTAGGCTAAAGAGGTCCTGCCCATGGTTGAGTCGATATGATATTCGACTACTGCCGCCAGCTCCACAGGCGCTATTGGAGTTGGTAACCGCATCACCTTCTCCATTAGTAAATAATAGGCTAAATTCGGCCCATGCGTTTGGACCTATGGCGGCCGTTTTATCCCATCTAATTCCTATATCGCTGCTGGGGATCAGTTCACTGTCTATGGCTCCGATACACAGATAGCGGTAGTCGTAGAATCTATCTATCTCAAAGATCGTTGGCACAATGCCGATCTTATAATCACCAAGGGTGTGATGGCGATAATCAAGATAGCCAAGCCTGAGGGAAACCGGCTCCTCTCTTGGTCGATAGCAGTTGGTTAAGCTGAACTCATAGTCATAATTTCTAGAAAATTCACACTTTTGAGACCTTAACCTACTTTGGAGATAAACAGTGAGGGTATCCTCGATTCTTAGTTTTAATCCTAGATCAGCAATCAGGTCAAAGCCTGCTTCGTTTCCGCTGCCTCGGTTTCTTCCATTGTTATGCCAAAAAGGCTTGAGAACCAGATCAGGATCAAAATTTTCAATGCCTGAGGCTCGGAAGGGAATTTTTTCTTCTTGAGACTTCAACCGCAACTTTAATTCGCTGATTTGGGCTTCGAGAGCTGTGAGTTGCTCTCTCAAGTCGGATGGGCTATCTGGTTGCAAGCCAGATGAATTATCCGTCTGCTGCTGCTGAGCATAAGCAGAGTAGTTAGCATAAGTCGGGCTGGGAATCAAGGCCAACGGAATTAGGGCCAGTAATACAGCCAGTGTCAATATTAAGTTAAAAAGCTTCATAGTTCTTTTGGGGAAAAAGTAGTTTTTACGGCTCAATTTTTAGTTAGGAGTATAGAATATTAGGAGTATAGAATATAGTAAGTTTAATCTATTAGCCTATAATCGAATAGTTAACCAAAAGAGCCGTTTATTACATTAAAATTGTACGAATTTAGGGTAATCTATTATGCTTTATTATGTTTATAAATATGCTTCTTTTAATCTATTCGGCAACTATTGTTGAACTCTTGGGAAAAAACCGGGGGAAGGTCCTACTTCTCCTCTCTTGCACAAAGGAGAATAAATTTCAAGAATGCGAGAAGCTAGGAGACTAGCTATTCGCCAAGGGATAAACTTTGAGATAAAACTTCCAAGAAATGAGAGCTTAATGCCAATGCAAATTTTGCATAGCCCTATTGGTTATGGTAAATTATTAAAAGTAAGGGGGCTAAGGGAATGGGAGAAGATAAGGTAAAAAGTTATCCCAAGAATCGGTATTTATTTCTTTTTTCTTCTTTCCTGTTGGGCATGGCTAAGGCTTTAGATCTGGGAAATGTTTTATCAATATCTCCCATAGCTAGATCTGCCATAGCTAGCCCGTGGGGTCGTATTTCACATTTCTCTATCTCTTCTAATGAAGCTCCTGAAAGGTTAGATTATCAGGCTATTAAATCAGATTGGGAAATGGTCGGAAAAGATTTACAAATTGCTATATATGAATTTGATAAGCAGCAAAATAAAGAAAATCGCGTAAAAATTTGAAAAAAAATAGTCAATTGAATAAGAAGCCCCATTCATTATCCAAATCTCAAAATGAATCCGAGCAGCTAACTACAAATCGAGTCAACCTTTGCCACAGTGCAGCTGAGAACGGCTAAGGTACGCAACTGTTTCTCTGCCAAGACCGCAGCCACTATGGCTTTCCAGCTCTGTAAGTGTGCACAGAAAAGATGGATTCGTCTACACAGACCTAAAAATTGGCTAAAGTAATTGAAGGGGTAAAATTCGTCAATGGGGCAGAAATTGATAGGATCGCCGCCTAATGCTATACACAACATTTGACAATAGCTCAAATACTAATCATGAGATATACATAGAGGGAACCTCCCCAAATTACGGAGAGATAGAAAAGGGTATTTTCAGGGCAAAGTTAATCATTTAAAAGGGGCAATCTTTAATCTAACATTGTCAAGTTAAAGGAGTTTTAAAAAATGATCGGATGGTAATCCTGCCTGTGCTAAAATGTTCCGCAGTGTCCCTTTTTTTAAGTCCTTGTTATGCATTGGGATAATAACCCTTTTGTCCTTGTCTGTCTTATGCCTCATAGACAAATGGCTTCCGGTTTGATGATGAATATAGAATCCGGCCTTCTTTAGTGCCTTAATTACATCTTTTGGATTTAATGCGGGCAGTTTATCATCCATTGTTATCCTACAGCTACCTTAAGTTTTTCTATTACCGGTTCGGATAGCTCAACATCTTCAGGCAAGGGAAGTCCGTCTTTTAGAAGACTTTCACAATAACATTTAATAGCATCCATTGCCATTTCTCTTGCTTCATCCAAGGTATCACCTTCAGTAACACAACCAGGTAAAGCGGGAACAATAACCGTATATCCTCCTTCAGGTGCTGGTTCAAATATAACTGTATATTTAAGCGTTCTCATTTTTAGATTAACCTCCTAATTTAAGGAACCATAAGACCTTTTTAATACCTTACTGTCTGTACGGCGTCAGCAATATCTTTCTGTACTTTCTTTGCGCTTACATCCTATTCTGTTTCCATATTTTATCAACTGCCTCAAATAGCTTCTCTTTCGCTCTTACCATCTTATCCACCTGCTCAGGAGCGACAAGATCGACAAAGGGTTTCGGCTATTTCCAAGATGTACTGATCTTCTCCTGGCTTAAGACTCATGAGAAATTCTTTGACTTTCTCATTAATTTTATCAAAGGTCGATTCTTTTTACCATTGTCCTTGCCTCTCTTCAGATGTTCCCCATGTTTAAATTAGGAGGAGGAGATAAGCCGCAGGGTAAGGGTATTGAGGTAAAAGACAATAG